>NZ_JAFMPL010000009.1:0-146127 GCF_019038455.1 Nocardia noduli | reverse complement strand
CTCCACGCCCACCTCCCCCCACAGCGCGAGCCCTACGAGCGCCGTTCGCGGCCCGTCTCGCGTCCGAGCGGTCGAAGCAATGCGCCGAAGGCGCGAGTCTCGACCGCTCGGACGCGAGACAAAGGGGGCCGCGAACCCGCGGCCCCCGGGCCGCCGAAGTCACAGCGAACCCGCGGCCCCCGGGCCGCCAAGTCCCATGTTTCGTGGGCATTCGCCACGGGGTATGACTAGGCTCGGTGTCGGTTAGCAGCCGCACAGCACGATGATCCCGACCCACCCGTCGAAAGGGGCTGGAATTTCCATGTCCGAGGTGTCCATGAGCCTTTCGGCGGATTCGCTGCCCGCGGGACCGGTCGACAACCTGTTGCCACAGCTTGTCGAGCACTTGCGGCAGAATCGCACCGCCCTGCGCGAGGAGTGGGCACGTCGTATCACCGATGCGCAGCTGCTCACCGCGATGACCCCGGAGGAGATCTTCTCCGAGGCGACCTCCGTCTACGACAACTACGTCGAGGTGCTCGAGACCGGTAGTGTCGAGGCGCTACAGGCCTACGCGCGGGATCTGTCCGAGCGCATCATTCCGCGAGGGGTCGAGACCGACGAGGTCCTCGGCATCGTGCTGCTGCTGCGCGACGTGCTCGCCCGTTCGCTGTTCGAGAAGTACCAGTCGAATTTCGAGTTGCTGAACTCCGTCCTCGACGCCTACGAGCCGGCCGCCAACCGCATCGCGAGTACGGTGGCCATCTCGTTCGTGCAGGAGCGCGAGCGCGTCATCCGCCAGCAGCAGGAAGCCATCCGCGAACTCTCCACGCCTGTTCTCCAGGTGCGCGAGCAGTTGCTGATCCTGCCGATCATCGGCGTGCTGGACAGCCAGCGCGCCCGTCAGCTCACCGAGCAGTTGCTGCGGGCCATCCGCGCCAATCGCGCGAAGGTGGTCGTCATCGACATCACCGGTGTGCCGACCATCGACTCCACGGTCGCCAACCACCTGGTACAGACCGTCGACGCCTCCGGTCTGATGGGCGCCAACGTCATCATCACCGGCCTGTCCTCGGAGATCGCGCTGACGCTGGTGACGATCGGGCTCGACCTGTCCAAGATGAATGCCGTCGGTGACCTCCAGGGTGGCATCGAAGAGGCCGAACGTTTGCTGGGCTACGAGGTCACCCGTGTGACCGACCGGCCTATCGAACGGGACGGGCGCTGATCGGTAGCCCTGATGCCGGTACCCATACTGAAGCAGGGCACGTATCTCATCGCGTCGGTTCAGTCGGCGCTGACCGATGCCGACACCGAGCGTCTCCAGGACGACCTGATGAAACAGGTCAGCAAATACAGAGCGCACGGCATCATCGTCGACGTCACCGCGATCGATGTGATGGATTCCTTCGCGGCCAGATCGCTGCGTACCATCGCGCATATGACGCAGCTCCGCGGTGCCGAAACGGTGATCGTCGGTCTGCAACCCGAAGTCGCTTTCGCCATGGTGCAATTGGGGCTCACATTCGAAGACATGCACACCGCCCTCGACCTCGAGGAGGGCCTTGCGTGGCTGGATCGCAAGGCTTCGGGACGTCGCCAGCGAGACGGTCGTGACAGTGGCCGCTGAGAACATGGTGATCGCGGTGAAGGTGTCGGGTGACATCGTGACCGCACGTCAAGCCGGACGGGAATTGGCGGCACAGCTCGGCTTCTCCCTCACCGACCGGACCATGATCTCCACGGCGATCTCCGAAATCGCCCGCAACATCACCAGTTACGCGGGCAGCGGGGAGATCCGGCTGCTCGTCGGCGACCGAGAGGGGCGCCAGGCACTGGTCGTCCAGGCCGAGGATCAGGGGCCCGGCATCCGGGATATCGCGCGAGCGTTGGATGACGGCTATTCCACCGGTCGCGGTCTGGGGCTGGGACTTCCGGGCGCGCAGCGCCTCATGGATCGACTCATCGTCGATTCGGCACCGGGGCGCGGCACGTTGATAGAAATGTGGAAGTGGGTGCCCAACGGTGCGTGACGACGGGATCATCGGCCGGATCGAGTGGGCGGTGGCCGGTCGCGCGCTTCCCGGGCAACACATCTCCGGTGATCGCTGCGTGGTGCTGGACGCGGGCGACGGCGGTGTCCTGTTCGGGGTGCTCGACGGTCTCGGACACGGCGCGGCCGCGGCGGACGCGGCCGACCGTGCCGCACAGGTACTTTCGGAGAACCGGGCCGAACCTCTCGACGTCCTGATGGTGCTGTGTCATCGGGCGATGGCCGACACCAGGGGCGCCGCGGTGTCGCTGGCGCTGTTCGGCATCGGTGACGCGATCCGCTGGCTCGGGGTCGGCAATGTCGAGTCCCGGGTGCTGAGCGCGAGCCCTGCCGGGTTGACGGTGCGGGCGACGGTGCTGCTCACCGGCGGGATCGTCGGTTACCGGCTGCCGCAGAACCTGCAACCGCAGACCGTGCACGTGCGTCCGGGGGATCTGCTGCTGATGTCGACCGACGGCATCGTCGCCGAATCGGCGGAGAGTATCGACCTCGCCAAATCCACCGCGGACATCACCTCCGAGATCCTGTCCCGCCATGCCAAGGACACCGATGACGCCCTGGTGCTGGCCGCCAGGCATCGGGGCACGACGGTGAGCGAAGCGCCATGACGACGGTGCTCGCGGCCTTCCTCGACGCGTACACGAACGCGCTACGGCGACACCTGGATTCACCCACGCACGCCACCCTGTCCGAGGGCTACGAACTCGGCAGGCGGGCGCTGGTCGAGGACATCAGCCTGCTCGACCTCACCGAACACCATTTCCGTCTCGTCACCGCCGCGGAGGCCGCGCGGGTCGCCGAGATCGCCGAGAGCGGAGGGGTTTCCGGGACCGTCGATCCTCGGCTGGCCGAGGGCGCGCTCGAATTCCTGTTGCAAACCCTGGCCGCGCTCGATATCGCCACCCGCGGCTATCTCGACGGCACCCGCCGCTACGAGCAACAGCGTTCCCGCGCCGACGATCTCGCCGGGCGCGACGCCTTCCGCACCGCGTTGGTCGAGTCGTTGCAGGACGGTTTCTTCGTCGCGGACGCGAACGGCAGTGTCATCGAGGTCAATACGGCGTTCGGCGCGCTCACCGGATACGGCGCCGCCGGTGTGCCCTATCCGCTGCCGCATCCGTGGTCGGTGCCGTCGGGGCCGCGCTACCCCGATCTCGGCACCGAGGCTTCGCGATTCGTCATTCCCATCCGGCATCGCGACGGCCGGGATCTGTGGCTGGCGGTCAGTACGAGCGTCCTGATCGAGCCCGCCAACAACCAGCGGATCTTCGTCGGCACCATTCGCGACGTGACCGCCGAACACGACGCGCAGGCCAGGGATCAGGCGGCGTCGCGGCTGGCGACGGCGGTGGGCGCGGCGACCAGCGTGGTGGAGGTGCTCGCGGTCGGCCTGGACGAATTGCGGCGCACCGTCGGCGCGGAATCCGCGGTGGTGTCGGTCTGGCCCAATCGCCACGCGAGCCCCGAGGTCTACATGTCGGGAGCCATCGAGCCAGGTACGTCGAACACCGAGGGTCCGGTGCTCGACGAGCGGGCCCGCACGATGTTGGACCGGGCTCGGCGCAGGCTGCCGCGCAGTCTGTCGGCGATTCCGGAGGGCGCGCAGAGTTCGGAGGGGATCGTCGCCCCGCTCGGTGAGACCGGCGATGCCGCGCTGTGGTTGCGCTTCGCCGCGCCGCGCGCCATCACCGCGGCGGATTGGACGATGTTCTCGCTGCTCATCGGGCATCTGAGTCTGGCGGTGCAGCGGGCACGTAACTTCGACCAGGCCCGTTCGACCTCGCTCACCCTGCAACGCGCCATGCTCGGTCCGATCGAACTGCCGCCCCGATTCTCCGTGCACTACGAACCCGCGCTGCCGCCGCTCGAGATCGGTGGCGACTGGTACGACGTGGTGCCGTTGAAGGACGGGACCATCGGCGTGGTCGTCGGAGACTGTGTCGGCCGTGGACTGTCCGCCGCGGTGGTCATGGGCCAATTGCGCACGGCCGCACGGGCTCTGCTGCTCAGGGAGACCGGGCCCGCGCAACTGCTCGCCGAGTTGGACACGGTGGCGAGCCGGATTCCCGGCGCGATGTGCACCACGGTGTTCGCCGCGGTGCTCGATCCGCAGCGAGGGGTGATCCGCTACAGCAGCGCGGGGCATATGCCCGCGATCGTCGCCGATGTCGGCGAACGGGGCAGGATGTTGGAGGACGGGCGTTCGGTGCCGCTGGCGACCTTCGATATCCCGCGTCGCCCCGAGGCCACCGCGACGCTGGCTCCCGGATCGACCATGGTGCTGTTCACCGACGGACTGGTCGAGCAGCGCGGGGTCGACATCTACGACGGTTTCGACCAGATCGCCGAAGTCCTCGCCGATACCACCGGCAAACTGCCGCGCGAGGTGGCCGACGCGGTCCTGTCGCGGCTGCGTCCCGACGGCGGATACGACGACGACGTCGCCATGGTGGTGTACCGGCAGCCGCCCGCGCCGCTGCGCCTCACCGTCGCCGCGCACGCCGATCGGCTCGCCGGACTGCGCCGTGCCCTCAAGGCCTGGTTCGCGGCGGCGGCGGTACCGCACGATCTGGCCTCGGATCTGGTCGCGGCCGCCAACGAGGCGTGCAGTAACAGCATCGAGCACGCCTACCGGGATATGGCCGGTGAGCACGAGGTCGAACTCTCCGCGACCTGCGATACCGAGACCGTCGCCATCGTCGTCACCGATTCCGGTGGGTGGAAACCGCGTTCGGCCGATCCGGGTACCCGCGGCCGCGGCATCGACATGATGAGCGCGCTCACCGAGAATCTCGATATCGACCACACCGAATCCGGCACGACGGTCCGCATGTCGATCACGCTGCCCGCGATCAAGTCACCGGTGGCGAATCCGCTGCGCGGCACCCACCGACGCCTGGCCGGGTAATTCGCGGGTAGTCGATCGGCCGGGCCCGTACTGTCCGACGGCATCGTGGATCTCGACACCGCGCGAGTAGCGAAGGCGGGCCCGGTACCGGTCGACACCCGCCGGACAGCGCTACCTCGGCGCTCGAAATCGCCGCGCGCTTCACCGGGATCCGACCGCTGGGCTGCTAACTTTCCAACGACGTTCGGACGAATGCCCCGCACCACAACAGCAGGAGGCGTCCATGAGAATCGTTCCAGCGCTGATCGCCGCCTGCGCCGCGATCGGCACCGTACTCACCGCACCGCATTCCTCGGCCGCCCCCGGCTACGACGAGTACGTGGCGCTGGGCGATTCCTGGGCGGCCGACGCCACACTCGATCCCAAGCTCGTCACCACCGAATTCGTGCCCGCGGGATGTGCGCAGCGCATCGACAACTATGCCAGGCAGGTCGCCGCGGCGCTGGCGACACCGATCTTCCGTGACGCCGCCTGCGCCGGGGCGGTCACCGCCGATATGGTCGAAGACCAGCCGGTCGGCCGGGATCTGTACCCGGGCGCCAATACACCGCAATTCGATCGCCTGACCCCGAGCACCGATCTGGTCACCGTGCTGATCGGGGGCAACGATGTGGGACTGGCCGCCGCCGTGCGGGGGTGCGTCACCATCGATCCGGCGGTGTCACCGTGTCAGCGCACCTGGGTCGTCGACGGCGTCGACCGCATGTCGCACAATATCGCCGCCGCCGAACCGCACGTCACCGCCGCGATCGAGGGAATCCGCCTACGCTCCCCCGACGCCCGCGTGCTCATGCTCGACTATTTCGAAGGGGTCGCCGCCACCGGCGGCTGCTTCCCGACCATCCCGATCTCGCCGACCGATGTCGATTGGCTGGCCGCCAAACTCGTCGAACTCGACGCCATGCTCGCGCGCGTGGCGCAACGCACCGGCGTCGAATTCGTCGACACCTACGCCGGTTCGGCCGGGCACGACGCCTGCCAGGTCCCGGGCGTGCGCTGGGCCGAGGGACTCGTCCCCTACACCAGCGAACCCCCCGGGCTCGCCCTACCGTTCCATCCCAACCAGCTCGGCGTGAACTATCAAGCGCGCACCGTGATCTCGGCGCTGACGGCCTGACGCCGACGTTCGGTCGCGTTCAGCCGGTACGACTCTCGATGAGGTCGAGTGTGCCCAGATCCCGGATCGCCTCGCATCCGCGCCGCAGCATCACCACCATCATCTCGTCTCCGCGTTCGGTCGTGGAGGCGAACGCGCAGCCGAGGGTGGCGATCAGCGGCACCTGCAACATCCCGAATCGGTAGTCCTGCCAGCAGGTTTCCCGGTCATAGCCGGTGATGGCGTACTTTCCCAGTGCGTCGTGGTAACGGTGGACCAGGTCGGCCTCGTGCGCGCGGCGCGCGTCGGGCAGCAGGCTGGTGCCGAGGAAGTAGGCGAGATCGCGGGCGGGCAGTCCGACGCCCATGGTCTGCCAGTCGACCACGCTCACCGCGTCCGCGGCGGTGTCGAACAGCAGGTTGTCGAGCCGATAGTCACCGTGCATGAGCGAGAACCGCTCCCGATCGTGCAGCAGCCACGGTGTGACGAGTCCCATTGCGGCGGTCAGGGTTTCGCGCTCGTCGGCGTCGAGCTGGCCGCCGATCTTGTCGAGCACGATGCCGACGCCCATCTCGGCGATCTGTCCGAGCCCGCCGGAGGCCGCGGCATCCCCCGGTTTGGGCATCGCGCATTCGGTGAGCTCGAGCCAGCGCGGATCGCACCAGCTCGGCCCGTGCAGGCCCGCCAGCGCGGTGACGGCCAGCTCCGCGTCGTGAGCGCCGCATCCGGCGAGCTGGTCGCCCTGCACCGCGGGATTCATATCGGCGAGCAGCAGGGCGAATTCGCTGCCGTCCTCGTTGATATCGCTGTAGTAGCAGCGCGGGGTCGGAACATGCAGCCCGGCCACCGCTTTCGCGTAGAAGGCGACCTCGCTGACGTAGCCGAGCATAACGCCCGCCCGCACCGAATCGTCGAGTACAGGAAGTTTGATCACGAAGGTCGCTGGCAGGGTTCCCGGGTCGGACAGATAGGTCGGGGTGAGGCGGTAGGTCGCGCCGGTCTGGCCGGTGCCGACCGCCCTGACATCGACAGCACCGATGGTCACCGGGTTCGCGGCGGTGCTCAACGCGGCGGACAGCCAGGCGCCGGTCACCTCGGAGGGATGACGCGGAATCGTCACGGGTGCGTTCATGGGGCTCACATCTTCTCGCGGTGGGTCGTCGGCGCTGCGGCCGAGACGAGTGTCACGGATTCGCCGTGCGCTCGCGGTAGGAGCTGACGATCGGTTCGAGTTCGTCGGGGGTGCAGCCGTGCATGATGACCGCGTCGGCGCCGTAGTCGAATTCGCGGCGGATCCGGTCGACGCACTGCGGCGCCGATCCGGTGGCCGAGACCGCCAGCCATTCGTCGGGCAGCAGTGTCGCGATGTGCTCGATCTGTTCGGCCGACGCCTTGTGGTCGATTCCGCCCGGGATCGAGTTGACCACCGCGTCGGCCCGGAAGCGTTGCAGCACAGCCGGATCCCAGTCGTTGGTCCGCACGAGCAGATCGCCGTAGCCCTGGAGGTAGGTGGCCAGGCGAGCGACGGTCTTCTTCAGCCGCAACTCCTCGGGCAGATGATCGCCCACGGTCGCGAAACACGACCACACCCGCACGGCGTCGGGATCGCGGCCCGCCTCCTCGGCGGCCTTCTTCACGATGTCGACGCTGCGGCGCAGGGTGTCGGGGGTGAAGTAGGTGTGCAGGATGATGTCGTCGAAGGCGCGGCCGCCCAGGGCGAGCGAGCGGGGACCGAAGGCGACCAGGCCGAGGCGGATGTCCTCCCGGAAATCCGGGTCGAGGAACAGCACCTGGTATTTGCCGATGGGTCCGTCGTGACCGATGATCACCTCCCCGTTCCACAGCCTGCGCATGACCTGCGCGAAATCCTCCATCTGGGCGGTGGTCACCGCGGGCACTCCGAAGGCCGCGTACATCGCCGCGACGCCGCGTCCGATGCCGAGGGTGAAACGTCCGCCGGAGAGCCGGTGCATGGTGGTCGCCCAGGATCCGGTGATAAGCGGATGGCGGGTGTTGTGATTGGTCGCGGCGGTGGCGATCCGCATGCGTTCGGTGACCGCGCACGCCGCGCCGACCAGCGAAGCGGCTTCTTTCACGTTCCATCGTTCGGAGATGAACGCCGTGCCGAAACCGAGTTCCTCACCCCGGCGGGCCTCCTCGACCAGGGTCCGCGGACCCTCGCCGCCCGCGCCCGCCAGCAGGTAGTAGCCCAGTTCGTCGAGTGCGCGCGGACTCATCTCGCGACCTCTCGGCTGCCGATCTCGCCGACACCCGGGTGCGGCGGAAGTGTGGCCTGCGTCATGATCGGCCCTTTCGTGTGATGTAGTTGACACTCGTCAACCAAGTTAGTTGTCGAGCGTCTAATATCGCAAGGGTGACTTCTCCGACCACGCGACTGACGCAGCCGGAGCGCGTCGAACTCTCCAATAGACGGCTCGTCCTCGCGGCGATCGAACTGATCGCCGAAAAGGGATGGGAGGCGACCACGGCGGCGGAGATCGGTCGTCGCGCCGGCTACAGCCGGGCCATGGTCCACGCCCGCTACGGCAGCAAGGACGCCATCCTCGAAGCGTTCTTCCAGCAGGACTACGTCGAGCGGCTCGCACCCGATCCACGGCCGGACGCCACCGGACTCCAGCGGGCGGTCGCGCATTTCGACCGCGTCGTGCAACTGCACGGCGAGGATCCCGATTTCCTGCGCGGCATGTTCATCGCGGGTTTCGAGGCGGTCAAGACGACATCGGGGTTACGCCCGCGCGTGCGGTCCTATCTGCGGCGCGGAACCGACCGGGTCGCGGTGGGACTGCGAGACGGGATACAGGACGGATCGGTGCGCGCCGATATCGATATCGAGCGCGCGGCGACCGATATCGCGATGGCCGTCTTCGGCGTCGCCTTCCAGTGGACGGTGTTTCCCGATTTCGATCTGGTCCCGGAACTGGAATACATTCGGGCGCGGCTGATCCGGACCTACGGCACCGCTCAGTAGGCCCCGTCGCCCGCCGCGACAGCGCGCACGGTCTTGGCGATGATGCGCAGGTCCAGCAGCATGGACCAGTTCTCCACATAGGACAGATCCAGTTCGACCGACTCCTCGGGAGCCAGATCGGAACGTCCGCTGACCTGCCACAGCCCGGTGACACCCGGACGCACCAGCAGGCGCCTGCGGGTGATTCCGCTGTAGGAGTGCACTTCCCTGCGCACCTGCGGCCTCGGGCCGACCACGCTCATATCGCGGCGCAGCACGTTGAAGAACTGCGGCAGCTCGTCGAGGCTGTACTTGCGCAGGAACCGGCCGACCGGGGTGACCCTCGGATCGTTCTTCAGTTTGAAGAACAGCGGATTGCCGCCGTTACCCGCGATCAGGGAGCCGACGTGGCGGTCGGCGTCCACGTACATGCTCCGGAATTTGATCATCCGAAAAGGTTTGCCGTCCATACCGATTCGCTCTGAATGGTAGAAGACCGGGCCTTTGCTGGTGATTTTCACCGCGACCGCGACGGCGAGCAGCGCGGGCGCGATCAGGGCAAGAGCGAACAGTGAGAAGCAGACGTCGAACACCGACTTGCTCAGCGACAGCGCGCGGTCGTACTGCGGTTTCTCGATATGCAGCATCGGCATACCCGCGAGGACCTGATTCGACATCCGGGTACCGGAGATGTCCATGACACCGGGCGCGACGATCAGTTCGGCGCCGAAGGTGTCCAGATCCCAGGCCAGACACCGGATATCGTGCGGACCGAGCCGATCGGTCGCCATCACGACGACGGTGTCGGCGCCGGTGCGGCGGGCCGCGCGCACCACCGAACGGTCGTCGCCGGTCACCGGGATATCGCGCCCGCCGACTCGGATCGTCTGCGGGGCGGCCGGATCGGGTCCGGTCGCGGTGCACACGCCGACCACGTGGTAGCCGTGCAGGTGATTGCGCGAGAACGCGGCAGCGATGGCGCGCGCCGCGTCGGGACCGCCGACGACCAGCACCGAATGCCGATACCGGCCGAGCGCGCGGTGACGCCCCGCGTGCGCGCGCCATACCGTCCTCGTCGCCGCCAGGCCGACGAGTCCGAGCGGCAGCGCGACGGTGAGATAGTCGTGGGTGGATTCGACGCGCAGGGCCAGCGACACGATCGCCATCAGCCCGAACAGGTTCAGCGTCGCCGCGAGGATCCGGCGATATTCCTCGCCGCCGACCCCGACGGTGCGCCGCGACCGAGAACCCTTCCAGCCGAGCAGGATCGACCAGGCCGCCACGATGCCCGCCGAGAACAGGGTGTTGTGCAGGCCGAGTTGCGGGTTCCAGACCAGCGGCGCCGACGCGGAGGCGTCGATGGTGAACAGTTGCGCCAACGCCACCGAGGCCGACATCACGGTGATATCGGTGACGGCGATACGGCGTAGATAGTTGGTACGCCAGCCGTCGCGTTCGCCGGGGCGGGCGAAATGCAGGCGCAGGTCGACCGCGCCACCGGAGGCACCGAGCTCGAAAACCATGGAAAGCACCTGCTTGAAGCTTGAACCGTCGCATTCTTCGCGGCCTCGGAGGCCGCGCGGAATTCCTGGGGGCAGTACGTCCGGCGACGTCGGGGCGGAGACGATTCGAAGCCGGGCCGATCTGTTGCGAAAGTATTGCTCCCCACATGGGTTCCGCACAAGCGATAGGAGACAGGTCACAATGCGGCCGATGTTTGGCTGTGCGGTGATCGGGTACGAGCGTACGAAACGAGGTGTGCGACAAATTCATCCCATGTGTCCGATCGCGGCGACTTCCGCCCGATCGGCGGTAACTGAAAACACGCTGTTCACCCGGCGATCGACAATTCCCGCGCCCCTTCGACTCGCAATCGCGGCGCGCGGATGATAATTTCTCCCGGTCGGCAGGGAAGTCCGCTTCTCGGGCTGCGGGGCGCCGCCGATATCACATCAGTTTTCGAGTGGAGCCCGCGTGCGTTGTCGTTTGTGTGACTCGGTCCGACTGTCGAGCGTTGTGGACCTCGGAGCCACACCCCCGTGTGAGAAGTTCCTGGCCGCCGACGAACTCGACCTGCCCGAGCAGACCTATCCGCTGCACCTGCGGGTGTGCGAGGACTGCCTGCTGCTCCAGATACCGGCGCTGATCACCCCCGAGGACACCTTCACCGAATACGCCTATTTCTCCTCCTATTCCGACAGCTGGGTGCGCCATGCCGCCACCTTCGTCGACGAGGCGATCAGCCGGTTGGGGCTCACCGCGGACTCGTTCGTGGCCGAAGTCGCCAGCAACGACGGATATCTGCTGCGCCACGTGGTCGAGGCCGGAATCCCCTGCCTCGGCATCGAACCCTCGGTCAATGTCGGGGCCGCCGCGCGCGAGGCCGGCGTGCCCACCGTCACCGCCTTCCTGGACGAGACGCTGGCGCGGCGGATACGCGACGAACACGGCCCCGCCGACCTCGTGGTGGCGAACAACGTCTACGCCCACATCCCGGATCTGCGCGGTTTCACCCGGGCCCTGCGCACGCTGGTGGCCGAGGACGGCTGGCTCTCGATAGAGGTGCACCACGCGCTGCCGCTGGTGCGTCACGGTCAGTTCGACACGATCTATCACGAGCATTTCCAGTACTACACGCTGCTGTCGGCCCAGCGCGCCCTCGCGAGCGCCGGGCTCACGGTGGCCGACGTGACCGAATTGCCGACGCACGGCGGATCGCTGCGGATCTGGGCCAGGCCCGAATCGGTCGCCGTGCCGACCGAGCGGGTGGCCGCCCTGCTCGAACGCGAGGCCGCCGAGGGTCTGCACGACGTCGCGGGATACGCGGCGCTGCGCACCCGCGCCGAGACCGTGCGCCAGGACCTGTTGCGGTACCTGTTGGTGCAGCGCGAGGCCGGGCGTCGCGTGGTCGGCTACGGCGCGCCCGGCAAGGGCAACACGCTGCTGAACTACTGCGGCATCCGGCCCGACCTGCTCGAATACACGGTGGACCGCAACCCGTACAAACACGGCCGCTACACCCCCGGCACCCGCATCCCGATCCACGCCCCCGAGCGCATCGACGCCGACCGGCCCGATGTGGTGGTGGTGCTGCCGTGGAATCTCGAATCCGAGATCACCGCCCAACTGCGCCATATCGGCGAATGGGGCGGGCGACTGGTCTACCCGATGCCCACCGTGCGGGTGGTCGACCCGAACGCGGTCGGCTCCGACGTCGTGGAGGTGGTCCCGGTATGAAGGTGGTTCTCTTCTGCGGCGGATACGGAATGCGTATGCGCCACAGCGATACCGACGTGGTGCCCAAACCGATGCAGATGGTCGGCCCGCGCCCGCTGATCTGGCACGTGATGCGGTACTACGCCCATTTCGGGCACCGCGAGTTCATCCTCTGCCTCGGGTACGGCGCACACCACATCAAGGAATTCTTCCTCGGCTACCAGGAGACGATGTCCAACGATTTCGTCATCCGAGACGGCAAGGTGGAACTGCTCGGCTCCGATATCGCGGACTGGACCATCACCTTCGTCGACACCGGCGTCGAATCGGCCATCGGCGAACGACTGCGCCGGGTGCGCCCGCACCTCGACGGCGACGAGATGTTCCTGGCCAACTACTCCGACGTCCTGACCGACGCGCCGCTCGACACCATGGTCGACCGGCTCCGCGAATCGGGCGCGGCCGCCTCCATGATGGTGGTGCCGCCGCAGTCCTCGTTCCACTGCGTGGAGATGCGACCCGGCGGCGAGATCAAGGACATCACGCCGGTGGCGCGGCTGCCGATCTGGGAGAACGGCGGCTATTTCGTGCTCACCCAGGAGATCTTCGACCACCTGCCGCCCGGTGGCGACCTGGTCGAGGACGCCTGCGGCGCGCTGGCCGCGCGGGGACGGCTGCTCGGTTACCAGCACTCGGGATTCTGGAAACCCGCCGACACCTTCAAGGAGCGGGCCGAACTCGACGCCGGCTACCACCGCGGCGACCGTCCGTGGATGGTGTGGGAGCCGCGGTCACCGTGATCACGCTGACCACCGCGCCGCTGCGCGAGATCGCGATACTCGGCGCGCACTGCGACGATATCGCCATCGGCATGGGCGCGACCCTGCTCGCGCTGACCCGTCGCCACCCCGATCTGCGGGTGCGCGCCCTGGTGCTCTCGGGCCGCGACACCCCGCGCGCCGAGGAGGAACGCAAGGCGCTGGAGAGTTTCTGCGGCACCGCCGATCTGGAACTGACCGTCCTCGACATCCCCGACGGGCGCGCCCCGGCGCACTGGGCGGCGGTCAAGGACGCGCTGGCGACGTTCCGGCGCGCGACCGAGCCGGAGGTGGTCTTCGCACCCCAGCGCGGTGACGCCCACCAGGATCACCGGACCCTCGCCGAACTGGTGCCCACCGAATTCCGTAACCATCTCGTCCTCGGATACGAGATACTGAAGTGGGAGACCGACACCCCGAAACCGGAACTCCTGCATCCGGTTTCGCCGGAGCTCGCGGCCGAGAAGGCACGCCTGCTCTTGCAGTGCTATCCCTCGCAGGTGGGGCGGGACTGGTTCGACGAAGCGGCGTTCCTCGGTCTGGCACGGATCCGAGGGGTGCAGTGCCATGCCGCGTACGCGGAGGGTTTCGTGATCGACAAGGCTGTCATCGAGTTCGGAGGAATGTAGCGGATGCGTGTACTCGTCACCGGCCATCAGGGCTATCTCGGCACCGTCATGGTGCCGGTGCTGCGCGCGAGCGGCCATGAGGTGACCGGACTCGACATCGGCTACTTCGCCGACTGTGTCCTGGGTTCGGCGCCGCAGGATCCGCCCGGTATCGCGGCCGACCTGCGCGATGTGACGGCCGAGCAGCTCGTCGGGTTCGACGCGGTGATCCACCTTGCGGCGCTGTCCAACGATCCGTTGGGCGCGCTGGTCCCCCAGATCACCCACGACATCAATCATCACGCGTCGGTACGGCTGGCCCGGCTGGCCAAGGACGCGGGCGTGACCAGATTCCTCTACGCCTCGACCTGTTCGGTGTACGGGTCGGCGGGCGACGGCCTGGTCGACGAGAGCGCGCCGCTGCGACCGCTGACCCCCTACGCGCAGAGCAAGGTCCGGGTCGAGGACGATCTGGTGGCGCTGGCCGATTCCGGGTTCAGCCCGGTATTCCTGCGCAACGCCACCGCGTTCGGATTCTCGCCGCGTCTGCGCGCGGATATCGTGCTGAACAACCTGGTCGGTCACGCGGTGCTCGACGGCGTGGTCAAGGTGCTCTCCGACGGCACACCGTGGCGTCCGCTCGTGCACGCCGAGGACATCGCGCGCGCGTTCGCGGTCTGCCTGGAGGCGCCGACGGCGGCGATCCACTGCCGGGCCTACAACATCGGCACCGAGACCAACAACCTCACCGTCGCCGAGATCGCCGACGCCGTGGCCGCGGTGGTGCCCGGAGCGAAGGTGCTGATCACCGGGGAATCGGGGGCCGATCCGCGCTCGTACCGGGTCGATTTCGCCGCCGCCCGCCGCGAACTCGGATTCGAGGCGCGCTGGAGCGTCGCCGCCGGGGCCGAGGAGCTCTACACCGAATACCGCGACCGCGGTCTGACCGCGACCGATTTCGCCGAACGCTTCGTCCGGCTGTCCCGGCTGCGCGAACTCGGCGAACGCGGGGATATCGACGGCGAATTGCGCCGGATCGGCCATGCCGCCGCGTCCGCCGGGGACAGTCCGGTCAGGGTCGGTGGGTGAGGTGAGTCGAATCGGCCGGGGCGCGTGCCCGAATCCTCAGTGCCCGCCGGTGACGGCCGGGCGACGACGGCGGCGGCGCGATCCCCGATGAGCGACGTCGTCAGCAGCGATTGCCGGGCGTGCGGCGGCCGGGACCTGGAGATCGTCCTCGATCTGGGCCGCATGCCCGCCGCCGACCACTTCCCCGCCGCGACATCACCGGTGCGGCCGGAGGAGGCCGCCCATCCCCTGTCGATGACGCTGTGCCGCGCCTGCGGGCTCGCCCAGCTCGGCGCGGACGACACCGATACCGCCGAACCGCGCGGGGTCGAGCCGCGCGCGCTGCGCGATCAGGCCGCCGACGCGGTCGCGCGGGTGGCGTCGGCGGGTTTGCTGCGTGGTACGACGGTGCGCGAATTCGGTAGTCCGCACGGCGGTAGCTGGCTGGGATTGCTGGCAGAACGCGGTTTCACCCCGACCGACGGACCCGCCGACGTGGTGCTCGACAGCTTCGGGTTGATGCACGAACCGGACCAGCGCGCGGCGTTCACCGCGCGGGCCGCCGCCACCGCGCCCGGTGGGGTACTGCTCGTGCAGTACCATTCGCTGCATACCATCGTGGCGGGAGAACAGTGGAATGCCTTGCGGCACGGTCACTTCGCTTACTACACACTGGCCGTACTGCGCACACTGCTCCGTTCGGCCGGTTTGTCGGCGATCGCCGCGTGGGAATTCGATCTGTACGGCGGCACGGTGCTGATCGCGGCCGTTCACGACGCGGCGGCCGAGACCACCGTCGTCGACATCGACGGCCCTGAATCGCTGGGGCGGGTGCTCGCGCGCGAGCACGGCATGGACGACCCCGACCTGGTGCGAGGACTGCAACGCGCCGCCGACCGCAATACCGCGGCGCTGCGCGATCGACTGGAAGAGCTTGCCGCCCAGGGATCGACGGTCTACGCCTACGGCGCCGCCTCGCGCGCCGTCGCGCTGCTGTGCCGGGCCGGTGTGCACAGAGGTTTGCTGGCGGCGGTGGCCGACGCCTCCCCCGCCAAACAGGGCAGGCGGATGCCCGGCACCGACGTGCCGATCATCGGTCCGCTCGAGCTGGTCGCCGCCGACCCGGACCGGGTGCTGCTGACCATTCCCGACCTGCGGGCCGAGGTCGAGGAAACATATCCCGAACTGGCCGGACGCTGGTTCATCGACGAACCGTCCGTGATTTCCGGGGAGCGGCCGATCCGATAGTGCGCTGGCAGGGGTGGCGCCGCTGTGAAGTCGACCACGTGCGGTGAATCGGGGTTCCCACCCCAGGTAATACGAGATAGCTTTTCTATTGCTCTGCCGATTCTTTGATTCGGAATTCACAGGGCATTACAGACAAGGGCAGTATGAAATTTCCCGGGACACGGCCACGACGAGTGCCGCCGGACCATTCCCCCCGCACCGATTCGGCGTGTTGGACGCGATTCCTTCTGTGTTAGGTCGCCTTGTCCGCCGATTCTCCCGCGAAAACGTGATGTCGGCCCTCGGTTGCCATGCCACGTCCACCCACAATTCACATCGTATTGCCGCCATGTTGCCGAACTTATTTTTATCAGATTTATCCTATTAAAAGGAGGGGAAGTGGTCAGCCTTTCGGTATGTGTCCCCGCCTACCAAGCCGGACGCACTCTGGAACCGACGTTGCGCTCGATTCTGAGCCAGGACGCCGACTTCGAACTGCTCGTGCTCGACAACGCGAGCACCGACGCCACGGGGGAGATCGCGGCGTCGTTCGACGACCCGCGATTGCGGGTGGAACGCAACGATTCGAGTCTGCGCATCGGCGACAACTGGAACCGTGCGATCCACCTGTCCACCGGCGACCTGGTCAAGGTCGTGTGCGCCGACGACATCCTGCTGCCCGGCTCGCTGGCCGCGCAGCTCGAGATCATGCGTGATCGCACCTTCGCGATCAGCTCCTCCCGTTTCCAGGTCATCGACGAGAGCGGCGAACTGCTCGAGACCGATCTGGGACTGCCCGGCCTGGACGGTGTGCACACCCCCCGTTCACTGGCGCGCACCATCGTGCGACGCGGACCCGCCGATTTCGGTCCGACCGCGGCGGCGATGTTCCGGCGCGAGCATTTCGACAAGGTCGGCGGACTGCGCGGGGATCTGGTGTTCCCGATGGATGTCGACCTGTTCGCCCGGGTCGGCCAGTTCGGCCTGTTCTACGGACTCACCGAAGTCGCCGCCGCGTGGCGCGATTCCACCTTCAATCTGTGCAGCCGGACCTCGACGTTCAGCAAACTCACCGAACTGCTGCGGTTCCATCACCGGCTCGCCCGTGACTGCCCGCGCCTGCTCTCGCCGCTGGACGTGGCCGTCGGTGATCTGCGCCTGGCCCGCGAAGTACTGCACCGGCTGCGGGTGCGCACCACCGCGCTCGCGCTGACGGGACTGCGGCGATGACGGCCTCCGAGCACCCCGTGCGGGTCCACATGACCGGATCGGAATGGTTCGGTTCCGCGCCCGGCGGATTGAACCGCTATTTCACCGATCTGCACGGCGCGCTCGCCGCCCGTCCGGATGTCGTCGTCTCCTCCGCCGCCTTCGGCACCGCGCCCGAGGGCGGCGGTTCGTGGGGTCCGGTCGGCGGATCGACCCTGACACGCGCCCGCACCGCCTACCTCGACCGCCCGGGCGCGGGCCCGGCGATCCTGGACCGGCATTTCGCGCTCTACGGGCCGCCCGCCCGTCGCGGGCATCCGCTCGTCGTGCATTTCCACGGCCCGTGGGCGGCCGAGAGCCGGATGGCGGGCGGCGGATCACTCGCGGTCCGCGCCAAATTCGCGATCGAACGGCTCCGGGCCCGAGGGGCCGACCGATTCGTCGTCCTGTCCGAACATTTCCGCGATCTGCTCGTCTCGGACTACCGGATGCGGCCCGAGGCCGTTCGGGTGCTGCCGCCGGGCGTCGACCTGGACCGCTTCCCGCTGCGCGCACGCGACGAGGTGACGGCGCGACCGCTGGTGCTGTGCGTGCGCAGGCTCGAACAGCGGATGGGAATCGACGTCCTGCTGCGCGGCTGGCCCGCGGTGGTCGCGGCGTGCCCCGACGCGCGATTGGTGATCGTCGGCACCGGCACCGCCGAGGCGGCGTTGCGCGAACAGGCCGCCCCGTACCGCGACACCGTCACCTTCGAGGGCACCGCGACCGACGAACGGCTCGCCGAGCTGTACGCGCGGGCCGCGTGCACCGTCGTGCCCTCGGTGGCGCTGGAGGGGTTCGGGCTGATCGCGCTGGAATCGCTGGCGTCCGGCCGCGCGCCGGTGGTGACCGACTGCGGCGGACTCCCCGATTCGGTACGTGGGCTCGACCCGTCACTGATCGTCACGGCGGGCGACGCGGACGCCTTGGCCGCCAGACTCGCCGCCGCGCTGTCCGGTGACCTGCCCGATCCGGCACGGTGCCGCGCGCACGCGGAGACCTTCTCCTGGGCCACCGCCGCCCAACGGCACGTGAACCTGTATCGGGAGTTGGCCGGATGATCACCGCCGTCTTCCTCACCCATACCGCCGCGCCCTCGGGCGCCGAACTGGCGACGCTGCGCCTGCTCACCGCGCTGGAGCGTGGCGGGTCGGTGCGCGCGTCGATGCTGCTCACCGAGGACGGACCGCTGGTCGCGTTGCTGCGCGCCCGAGGTATCCCGGTGACGGTGTGGCGCAACGATTTCGACAGCCGATCACTGACCATCTCCGGATCGGGACCGCTCGGCCTGCTCCGCGGCGCGGCCGATCTGGTGCGACTCGGCCGCGGTCTCGGCGTTGCCGTCGCCGAGGCCGGTGCGGACGTGGTGGTCGCGCAGAGCACCAAGGCACTGCTGATGGGCGCGATCGCCGCCCGGCGGGCCGGGGTGCCGCTGGTCTGGCAGGTCCACGACCGGATCTCCGGTGAATATTTCGGCGGCCCGCTGGCATTCGGGCTGCGTCTACTCGGCTGGTTGGCCGCGCGAGGGGTCGTCGCCAACAGCCGTGCCACCCTGCGGACGCTGCTGACCCGGCGCAGGCCGCACACCGTCGCCTATCCGGGGCTCGAACCGGGTCCCGCGATCGAGCGCGAGGCCCAGCGCGCGCCGGGCGAGGTGCGGATCGTCATGGTCGGACGCCTCACCTCGTGGAAGGGCCAGGATGTGCTGTTGCGCGCGGTGGCGCTGCTGCGGCACCGGCCGATGACGGTGCGACTGGTCGGCGGCACCTTCTTCGACGAACAGGACTACCGCGCCGAATTGGAGCGCCTCGCCGCCGAACTGGCGGTTCCGGTCGAATTCACCGGCCATCTCGGTGATCCCGGTCCCGAATTCGCCCGGGCCGATATCGCGGTGCACTGCTCGGTGACGGCCGAACCGTTCGGCCAGGTGGTCGTGGAGGCGATGCGGGCGGGCTGCGCTGTCGTCGCGGCCGACGCGGGCGGCCCCACCGAAATCGTCCGCACCGAACACGACGGACTGCTCGTCGCGCCGGGGGACGTGGCCGCGCTGGCCGCCGCGCTGGACCGGCTGATCGCCGACCCCGCGCTGCGCACCCGGCTCGGCGAATCCGCGCGCGCACGCGCGGCCGATTTCGGCATCGAGGCGACCGCCGCTTCGGTGACCGCGCTGCTCGACACCGTGGTGCGCGGGCGCGCACCGGTTTCCGATCCGGATTCGGCGGCGTCGCGATGACGCTGCCCACCGAGCGCACGGTCCCCATCCGGATCCGCCCGCGCTACTACCCGGTCTCGCTGGACGGTCTGCGCGCGCCCGAATTCGATCCGCCGACCGAGATACTGCCGGTCCAGTACGTCGACCCACCGACGGTCAAACTTCCGGTACTCACCGTCTCGCTGCTGACGTCGCTGCCCGAGACCTCCGCCGAGGCCTCGCGCACCCGCGAACTGCTCGGCGTGCTGCGCGATATCGCCTACGTCAGCTTCGGCAAATACGGCCAGTACCTGGTGACGGTGGCGACGCTGCCGATCATCGCGCGCGTGCTGGGCGCGGCGGGACTCGGTCTGCTGGCGATCGGGATGTCGTCGTATTTCCTCGGGTCGCTGGTCGTCGACCTCGGGATCACCTCGTTCCTCGCGGCGCGGGTGCAGGAGACGGGCGTCCGTCGCGATTCGGTGAACCGCACGCGCGGAACCTATCTCGCGATCCGCGCGTCACTGCTGGGCGTGCTCACCTTGGCGCTTGCCGTCGGCATCGCCCTCAGGGTGCCGGAACACCTGCATATGATCCTGCTCGGACTCTTCGTCGGCGGTTTCTGGTCGATGTCGGAGGACTGGGTCCTGATCGGGCAGGGCCGTTTCGGGGCGTCGACCGTCTACCAGGCGGTGGCCCGGCTCGCCTATCTCGGTCTGCTGCTCGTCGTGCTGCCGCACTGGCCGACCGCGAGCGTGGCGATGCTGTGCCTACTCGCCAACGCGGCGGTGAGCGTAGTGCTGACCTGGTGGGACACCTGGCGCGGTTTCGGGCCGCCCGCCCGGCCGCGCGGGGTGTTCGCGATGCTGCGGACTGCCGCGCCCGTCGTCACCGGCCGACTGATGACGACCAGCTACGGCCAGGGGTCGGCCACCGTCTACGGTTCGGTGCTCGACGCGGTGTCACTGGGCCTGTACTCGGCCTCGGACCGGTTGGTGCGCGCGGTGCAGTCGATGCTGGACCCGATCGGGTTCGCGTTGCTGCCACGGATGGCCAAACGCAGCGGCGAGGCGCGGTTCTGGCCCGACGCCCATCGCGCGCTCGCCGCCTGCGTGCTCGCGGCGTGTGTGGCGTGCGCGGGACTGTGGTTCGCCGCGCCGACCATCGTCACCCTGGTCTTCGGCCAGGAATTCGAAGGAGCGGTGGCGGTGCTGCGACTCGAGGTGCTGATCCTGCCAGCGACCACGGTGACCTCCTTCGTCACCACCGCGGTGTTGCCGGTGCGCCAGGACACCGTCGGTGTGCTGATCGGCGCGGTGACCGGCACGGTCGTCGCGGGAATCGCGCTGCTGCTCGCGGTGCGGTCCCATTCGGTATGGACCCTGGTCGGCGGCATCGTCGCCGCCGAGATCGCGGTCGCGATCTGGTATCTCGCGCGGATGCGCGGGTTGATGGCACGAGAACGCAGAGCGGCGCGCGCCGCACCCTCGCCCACGGTCTCGGAAAGGCGGACGCCATGAAGATCCTCTTCGTCGGCGACGACTGGCTCGGAAGCAACGCACGCTCACTCGCCGAGGGTTTCCGGCGGCTCGGGCACGAGGTCAACATGGTCGACTCGACCCCGGCGACCCTGCCGCCGCGGCTGTCGCCGTCGTGGCTGTACGCGAAATCCCACGAGCAACGCGCGCCGTGGACGGTCGAGCACGTCCACACCCGGATCGAGCGCGCCGCGGCCGAACTGCGTCCCGACCTCGTCTTCGCCTTCAAATCGGTCCATCTGGACCAGCGCAAGCTGCTCGATATCCCGGCCAGGCTGCATGTGCACTACAGTCCCGACGACGTCGCCAACCCGGTGAACACGACACCGGACTACCTGGCCCACGAATCCGAGTGGGATCTGGTGGTGACGACCAAACGGCACAATGTGCCCGAACTGCTCGATCGAGGCGCGAAGGAGGCACTCTTCGTGCGCAGTGCCTACGACCCCGCCTGGCATCATCCCTGCGCCCGGCGCACCACCCGCCAGTACCTGGTCGGTTTCATCGGGGCGTGCAGGCCGGACCGCCGCGACGGCATGGTCTCGCTCGCGCGGGCCTACGGCGCGCAGTTGCTCGTCGCCGGGCCCGGCTGGCGGCGGGTGCGCCAGTTGCGCACCACCCGCGCCGAAGTCGCGGGCGCGGTCTACGGCCAGGACTTCTCGATGACGGTGGCGTCGGTGACCGCGAACCTGGTGCTGCTCAACTCCGACAACCGCGACACCCACACCTGCCGCACCTTCGAGGTGCCCGCGGCGGGCGGTCTGTTCGTCGGCGAGCGCACCGACGAACACGCCGAACTGCTCGAGGACGGCGCCGAGGCGTTCCTGTTCTCCAGCCGCGACGAACTCGACGAGATCCTCGAGCGCGCGTCGCTGTATCCGGATCAGGCGGCCAAGATCGCCGAGGCCGGCTTCCGCCGCATCATCGACGGCGGCCACAGCTACGCCGATCGAGCCGGGGAGATCCTGCGTGCGCTGGACCGATAGCGCGGTGCGGCCGTGACGATGCCCGCCCTCGAACCCGAAATCCTCGTCATCATGGCGGCATTGGCCACCATGGTGGTCGCCGCCGCGCTGACCTCGGGTGTGCTTCGGGTTCTCCTGGTCGCGCAGGCGCTGTACTGGGCGATGTCCTACGTGGCCCGACCTGCGGTGCTGCTCACGGTCCTGCCCGACCCGCATTTCGGTGACAACGTGGCCGATCCGCGCCTGGCCGCGCTCGGCTACGACGTCGCGATCGGCGAGGTGCTGCGCCCGGTGGCCTTCGGACTGTCCGTGTACGCGCTGCTGGTACTGGGTTACGCGCTGTGGTCGCGACGGAATCGGACACCTCGGGTCGCCGTGCTCGCGGGCGACCCGGATCTGACCGCCACCCTCGGGGTGCTCTACGTACTCGGCACCATGGCCAGGCTGGCCGCCGCCGCCAGCGGCGCCGCGGGCGGTGCGGGTGAAGTACAGAGCGCCTCGCCGATTCTGAGCCTGCTGACCATGCCCGCCACCCTCGGCGCGGTCGGACTGATCATCTTCTACCGCTCGGCCAAACCCGTGAACACCGCGCTGTTGCTCGGCATCCTGATGCTCGGCGAGTTGTGGTGGACCACGACGATCCAGTCCAAGACACCGGTACTCGGCGCGGCGCTGGCCATCGCGGTGCGCTTCGCGCTCACCGGCTGGTCACGGGGCAAGATCGCGGGCATCGGGGCGGTGTCGATCGCGGGAATCGCCGGATTCGACTGGCTGCAATCGCTCAAGTCGACCCCGTATCTGCGCGCCCAGGCCGAACTCATCGACTCCGCCTACCCGGAGCCCGTGCGACCGTTCCTCGGTCTGCTGCGCCGGTTCGATCTGCTCGAGGCCGCCACCGACGCCTACTACACCGGCCCGTCCTCGTGGCTGTCGCCGGGCGAGGTGGTCGGCCATCTGGCGCGCAGCATGATCCCCGGCCAATTGCTGGCTGAGCCGAAATTGCAGTCGGGTACCGCGTGGGCCACCGAGGTGCGCGGCGCTTCGGTCGACATGAGTCAGATCTCGGTCTCGCTGGCCGAGGGCAATGTCAACGAGGGCTACGTGATCGGCGGGACCGCCGGTGTCGTGGTCGGCGTGGCGTTCACGGCGGTCGTGCTCATCTGCTGGTCGCGGTCGCTGTACTCGCGGCATCTGCCCGCCGTGATGTTCGGCATCGCGCTGGTCGAGGTGCCCGTGGTCTTCGAACGCGGAATGCTCGGCAGCGCGGAAACTCTCGGAAAATATCTCCAGGTCGTCGTCCTCGCGTGGCTCACCCATCTCGTGGTCGTCGAATGGCGGCGTTACAGACAACGAACGACCACGACCGGTACCGCGGTTCCGGTGTCCGTGGGAAGCAAAGGAAGCGAATAATGGGATTTGTCGACTACCTGCATATCGCCCGCAGGCGCTGGGCGGTTCTGCTGGCCGGGTTGGTGCTGGGCGTCGTGCTCGCGGCGTTCCAGATCCAGTCGACACCCGCGACCTACTCCGCCTCGAGCACGATGTACGTCTCGATGGCAACCGGAACCTCGGTCGCCGATTCCTACCAGGGCGGGTTGGCCGCGCAGCAGCGCGTGCGCTCGTATCTGGAACTGGTCTCCAGCGACGCCGTGGTGGATCGGGTGATCGGCCAGCTCGGGCTGCGGCTGTCCCGCGACGAGATGCGCGGCAAGATCACCGTCGACGCCCCGCCCGCGACCACGCTGTTGACGGTGACGGTCACCGACGAGGATCCCGAGCGCAGTCGCGTGATGACCGACGAGGTCGTCTCGCAGTTGCGCGCGCTGGTCGACGATCTGGAGACCATCGAGCGCACCGCCGCGCCCGCCGCCAGGGTCGCGGTGGTCGACCGCGCGGAACGTCCGACCGACCCGAGTGGACCGCAGTCGACGAAAACCCTCGCCCTCGGCATCCTGGCCGGTCTCGTACTCGGCGCGGGCGCCGCGTTCGTGTGGGAGCGGCTGGACCGTACGGTGCGCGCCGCCACCGAGTTGGCTTCGCTCGGACCGATTCTCGGTTCGGTGACCCCCGGTGCGGAATCGGAGACCGACGACCTGCGCGCACTGCGGGCGCGGCTGCCCGAGCAGGCGAAATCGGTGCTGATCTCCTCGATCGGCCCGCTGCCCGCGCCGAATGTGGCAGGCGGCCTGGCGAATACGCTCGCCGCGACCGGCGCGCGGGTGCTGCTGATCGATACCGCGGCCGGACGCACCGTCGTCACGGCGGCCGATGTCGTCCGGGCCGACGTGACGCCCGTCGTCGCGGACCGACCGCTCGTCCCCGAGGGTGACTGGCCGGTGCACCACAACGGTCAGTCCGCCCCCGTGGCCCCGGTGCCCGTCGCGGCGACCGACGGCGGCGAGATGCTGTTCGAGAACGCGGCCCAGCGCACGACGGTCCTGGATCTGCGCAAGATTCCGGCCAAACCGCCGGTCGGCGACGGCGGGTCCCCCGCCGCACCGCCGCATATCGCCGCACCCGCGCATCCCGTCGCCCCGCCGCAGCCCGTCGTCGCGCGCTCGGGCGGACTCGGCGCACTGCTGCGCGGTGAAACCGCCTTCGCCGACGCGGTACTCGCGCCGGGCGAGCAGTCCTATTCGCTGCTGCCGCTCGGCGACGCCGATCCGACGACCTCGGATCTGCTCGCCTCCGATCGTTTCGACACCGTCCTGACCGACGCCGAGGCGCGATTCGACCACGTCGTCGTCGCGGCCAGTGGAACCGACGCGCTCGCGGTCGCGGAGAAATGCGACGTGACCGTCGCGGCTGTCGAACTCCCCGCCCGCAGCCTCGACGGCGTCACCGCCGACCTGAACGCGCTGACCGGCGCCGGGGCGACACTCACCGGACTCGTCACGGTGCCGGTGCGCCGCCGGTGGGGCCGCCGCATCGTGCAGGTGCGTGAATGACGGCGCGCCCGCCGATCGTCTCCACCACCTCCACCGCCGACCACGACGGACCGGGACGGTAGGCCGTGTACGCGCGCCTACCCGGACGCCGGAAACACTGGCGAGTCCTCCTACCCGTGGGGCTGCTCGCGTTCCTGGCGACGGTCGTCGTGGCGGGACTTCCGGTCTACGTGTACCCGCAGGTCGACCCGCTGCGGCCCGCCGACGCGATCGTCGTCCTCGGCGGCACGGCCTACGAACGTTTCGACGTCGGACTCGACCTCGCCGAACGGGGGTTCGCGCCGGAACTGGTGATCTCGGCCTCGACCGGTCTCGACGACCCCTGGATGGCCAAGTACTGCGACGGCGAATTCCCTTTCCGGGTGGCGTGTTTCGAGCCCGATCCGTGGACCACCCAGGGTGAGGCGCAGGAGATCCGGCGCCGCGCCTCGGCCGAGAACTGGCGTCACATCATCGTCGTCACCTTCACCCCGCACGTGTCGCGCGCCCGCTACATCGTCGGCAAATGTTTCGACGGCGAGCTGACCATGGTGGCCAGCCCGAGCCGGTCCGACCTCGCATTCCGGGCGTGGATGTATCTGCGTCAGAGCGCCGGATATCTCAAGGCCGCCACCGAATTCGGCTGCTGAGCACCGAGAGGAACGAGCATGGACCCGACCACGTCGAGGAGTTTCGCCCGTAGCGACGCCGCGCGGGCCCGCCTGCACGAGCTGGTACCGGGCGGCGCGCACACCTACGCCAGGGGCGACGACCAGTATCCCGAGCACATGGCCCCGATCCTGGTGCGCGGCAACGGATGCCGGGTTGTCGACCGTGACGGCAACGAATACGTCGAATACGGCATGGGCCTGCGCTCGGTCACCCTCGGGCACGGCTACCGTCCCGTGGTCGACGCGGTGAGCGCCGCCATCGCCGACGGCGTGAACTTCTCCCGCCCCACCGAACTGGAACTGCTGGCCGCAGAGGATTTCCTTGCGCTGGTCCCCGGCGCCGATATGGTGAAATTCGCCAAGAACGGCTCGGACGTGACCACGGCGGCCGTGCGCCTGGCCCGCGCCGTCACCGGACGGCTCACCGTCGCCGCCTGCGACCAGCCCTTCTTCTCCGTCGACGACTGGTTCATCGGCACCACGGCGATGGACAGCGGCATCCCCGCCCCGCCGACGGTGCGCTTCCCCTACAACGACCTCCCCGCGCTGGAGGCGGTCCTCGCCGGAAACGAGGTCGCCTGTGTGCTGCTGGAAGCGGCGACCGCGCTGCACGAACCGCTGCCCGGCTACCTCGAAGGCGTGCGCGCGCTGTGCGACCGCTACGGCGCGCTGTTGGTATTCGACGAGATCATCACCGGATTCCGCTGGTCCTCCGGTGGCGCGCAGCGGGTGTACGGGGTGGTCCCCGACCTGTCGTGCTGGGGCAAGGCGATGGGTAACGGCTTCCCGCTGTCGGCCCTGGCCGGTAAGCGCGAGTACATGGAACTCGGCGGTCTGCGCACCGACCGGGCGCGCGTATTCCTGCTCTCCACCACCCACGGGCCGGAAACCGGCGCGCTGGCGGCCTTCCGCGCGGTGGTGCACGCCTACGCGACCACCGATCCCATCGGGCGCATGGAACACGCGGGTCGGCGACTGCGCGCGGGATTCGAGGAGATCACCGCCGAGCTGGGAATCGCCGATCGGCTGCGTATCGCCGGACGGTCGTCGTGCCTGATCTTCCAGACCTTCGACCTCGACGGCGTCGCCTCCCAGGAATTCCGCACCCTGTTCCTCCAGGAACTGCTGCGCCACGGGGTGCTCGGTCAGTCCTTCGTCACCTCCGCCGCCCACACCGACGCCGATATCGACCACACGATCGCCGCCTGTCACGCGGCGGCGCGGTTGTATCGGCGCGCGCTCGACGACGGCGGCGGCGCGGACCCCCACCTCACCGGCAGACCGGTCGCGCCCGCGTTGCGCCGTTTCGCCGACCCACGACGGCTGGAAGGAGCGGTGTTGTGAGCGAACCGCGCATCGCCCTGGTACACGAACGTTTCACCGAATACGGCGGATCGGAGGCCGTGGTCGGCGAATTCGCGCGCACCTGGCCGCAGGCGTCGGTGTACGCGCCGATCGTCGACCCCGCGCGGGCTCCGGCCATCGCCCATCCGCCGTGGGACACCATCGAGACCACCTGGCTCTCGCGCGTGCACGCCGCGACCGGCCGTCGCTCGCACGCGCCGCTGTTGCCGCTGGTCCCGCGCGCCCTGCGCGGACTGCCGTTGCGCGACCGGTTCGACGCGGTGGTGGTCAGCCACCACGCTTTCGCCGTCCAGGCGGTATTCGCGACCGACGCGCCCGTCGTCGCCTACGTCCACAGCCCGGCGCGCTGGGCCTGGGATCCCGCCTTCCGCGCCCGTGAGGCAGGCGGTTTCGCCGGTCGCGCGGCGCTGGTCGCGCTGGGCGCGGTCGCCCGTCGCGCCGAACGCGCCGCCGCGCCGCGTCTGCACACCGTCGTCGCCAATTCGCACGCGGTCGCCGCGCGGGTCGGCGAGTGGTGGGATCTGCCCGCGGTGGTGGTCAACCCTCCGGTCCGCCTCGACCGCTTCTCGCTCGACGCCGCCGTCCCGCGCGAGGATTTCCTGCTCTTCGCCGGACGGCTCGTGCCCTACAAACGTCCCGACCTCGCGATCCGCATCGCCCAGCGTTCGGGGCGCAGGCTCGTGGTCGTGGGCGACGGCCGCTACCGCCGTCAGCTGGAGGCCATCGCCGGATCCGAGACCACCTTCCTCGGCGCCGCCCCCGACGACGTACTGGTGGATATGTACCGCCGCTGCCACGCCCTGCTCATGCCCGGCGTGGAGGATTTCGGCATCGTCCCCGTCGAGGCGATGGCCTGTGGCGCACCGGTTCTCGCGGTCGGCGAAGGCGGTGCGCTCGACACCGTCACCCCCGGCGTCACCGGCGCGCACATCCCGTTCGGCACCGACGAGGAGGTCGTCACCGGCTTCGCCGAGGTCTTGGACGCCGGGAAGACCTACGAACCGGCCGTCATCCGCGCGCACGCGGAATCCTTCGGGCCCGAGGCGTTTCGCGCACGGATGGCGGAAGTGGTTGCGGGAGTGTTGGATTCGTCTTCCCAGAAATCTGTTCGATGAGACGGCCGCGATACTTGACCTGAACCAAGGTTCATGTCCGAGGCTGGGACCATGACACAGAACCCGGACAACTGGAACATCGTCTACGACAACGACACCGCCCCCTGGGTGATCGGTGCGCCGCAGCCCGCGATCGTCGCCGCCGAGGCCGACGGCTGGATTCGCGGCCGCGTCCTGGATCCGGGGGCGGGCGCGGGCGAACACACCATCGCCCTGACCGAGCTCGGCTACGACGTGCTCGGCGTCGACCTGTCACCCAGCGCCGTCGCCTACGCGCGCCGTAACGCTGACGCCAAGGGGGTCGCGCGAGCTCGATTCGAGGTCGCCGATCTGCTCACCTTCGCCGACCCCGCCGTCGAGCCACTCGGCGAATTCGACACCGTCCTCGACAGCGCCCTTTTCCACGTCTTCGTCGACGATCCCGCGGGACGTGCCACCTATGTGCGCGCCCTGCGACGCCTGTGCGTCCCCGGTGGCCACGTCATCGTCCTGGCCCTTTCCGACACGGAGAAGGGTTTCGGCCCGCGGATCGGCGAGAACGTCATCCGTGACGGTTTCGCCGACGGCTGGACCATCGAACAGCTCGGCCCGACGATCTATCGCGGCCGCGTCACCGAGGTCGTCGCCGAGGACGCCGCCCGCCACGGGCTGCCCACCGAAGGCCCGATCGACACCGCGGCCTGGCTCGCCCGCATCCGCCGCGACTGATCCGGCGGGTACGAACGACGGGCGAGCCACGGCGTCGACGCTCAGGTGGTGACGATCGTCGCCCCCGCGGTACCCGGCGCACCGTAGAGCAGCGCGAACCCCGCCTTCGGCTCGCCGGCGACCTGACGTTCGCCCGCGGTGCCACGCAATTGCAGCACCAACTCGTGCAGCTGACGCATACCCGACGCGCCGATCGGTTCGCCGTTGGCGATCAGCCCACCGTCGGTGTTCACCGGCAGCGAGCCCGAGATCTCGGTGGCGCCCTCGGCGATCAAACGCTCCTGATCGCCGTGCGCGCAGAACCCCGCCTCGGCCATGTGGATGACCTCCGCGCCCGCGTCGGTGTCCTGCAACTGGACGACATCGATGTCCTCGGGCGAGAGACCGGCCGATTCGAAGGCCGCGCGCGAGGCGTACACCGACGGGGACACGTCCTCGTCCACCGGCGCGTAGGTCGTATTGACCTCGTAGGCCCCGTAGGTCCGCGTGCGCACCTCCACCGCGCGCACGTACACCGGTTTGCTCGTGTAGCGATGCGCGATATCGGCCCGGCACATGATCACCGCCGCCGCGCCTTCGTCCGGCGCGCAGAACATGTAGTGGGTCAGCGGGTAGTTGAGCATCGGCGCGGCCAGGATCTCCTCCTCCGAAACCGGCTTGCGGCGGAAGGCATTCGGATTCAAACCACCGTTGCGGTAGTTCTTGGCCGCGACCCTGGCCAACGTCCGCACCGAGATGTCGTGATCGTGCAGGTAGCGATTGGCCTTCATGCCGAAGAACTGCGTGGTCAGATATTGCCCGTTCTCGCCGTACCACTTGGGCATGCCGACCAGGGTCGGGTCGACGGTGAACGCCCCGCGCGGATGTTTGTCCAGGCCGATCGCGATGCCGATGTCGTACTTCCCCAGCCGGATCGCGTCCGCGCACGCCTCGGTGGCGCTGGCCGAGGTGGCACACGCGTTGAAGACATTGGTGAACGGAATACCGGTCAAACCCATCAGACCCACGATCGCGTCGGGATTGGCGACCTCCCAACTACCGCCGACGGCGAATTGGATATCCCGCCATTCCAGTCCGGCGTCGGCCAGCGCGGCGCGGATGGCGTCGGTCCCCATCGCCATGGCGGTCTTGCCCTCGAAACGGCCGAAGGGATGCATACCCACGCCGATGATCGCCACATCGTTGCTCATATCAGAACTCCTGCCCCTCAGGCGGGTTGGAAGGCGAAGGTGATGACCTGGTTGCCTTCGGGGTCGGTACCGAGCGGGACGGCCGTCAGGGTGACCGGCATGCCGAATTCCAGTTTCTCCGGGTCGTTCTCGGTCAACCGGCCCTCGACCCGGATGACGTCACCGAGCTGAACCAGCCCGACCCCGAACGGGACGAAGGTCTTCGACGTCTCGTCACCGAGGTAGGGCGCGCCGGGAAGGAACCCCTGGGTCGTCCACGCCACCAATGTCCCGGTCGAGGGCAGCGTGATCTTCTCGACCGAGGCCCGACTGCATCGCGGGCACAGATCCTGGATCGGGAACACCGTCGCGCCGCAGTCCGCGCACGAGCCGCCGACCAGCCGGAAATCGTCGTCCGGCCAGGTGGATATCGCCGGGTCGATAATTCTCTGCATCTATCGCTCCTCACATTCGCGATGGCGTCTTCGCGTCGACACGGCTGCCACCGCGACGACCACGAGGCATACGGCAGAGCGGGCGACGGCTCCGACGTCACTGTCCGCCATCTTACGGAGAACACTACAGATAGCAATACAGTAGCGTCGACAATCGGTGTCGACCTCTTGACCGCGCCGCCGTCGTTGGCCACACTCGAAAAACCGGACAGTATTGCCCGGTTTTGGAGCTGTCCCCGCGACGGGACACTCCGGGCGGTTCGAAGAGAGAGGGGCCGCGATGACATCCGGCCTGCACGCGCGACGGACCGTACCTCGCCCTCGCGTCACACCGAAGAAGAAGCCACCGGACCGTCCCCGCCCGCCCGCCGAGACCTCCCGCCACGGCGATAACTCGCCCGAACGCGATATCGCCGTGCTGGAAGTCGACGGAGATATCGACCTCGCCACCGCTCCGGCGCTACTCGAACGCGGACTCGCACTGCTCGCGCGCGGGCATCGTCACCTGGTCCTGGACATGTCCGCGGTCGACTACGCCGACCCCTCCGGCATCAACGCCGTGCTCGACCTGCTCTACGGCGCGCACGATCGTCGCGGCACACTGAGGTTGATCCACGTGCCCGATCGACTGGAACGGCAACTCCGTCTGACCGGCCTGGCCGAACTCGTCGTCACCACATCCCGACCGGGGACGCCGACGGCCGACGACTCCGCGTCGCGGCCGCCGACCGAAGCTCACGCGGTGTCGGCACTCGATCCGAGACGGGGGAACGGCTCGGTGGAGAACACCACTTCGACCGCGACCTCGAAATAGGCGGCGATCCGTAGCGCCAGGTACAGACTGGGGCTGTACTCGCCGCGTTCGAGGTAGCCCACCGTCTGATAGTGGACTCCCAGCGCCTCGGCCAGTTCCCGTCGCGAGATGCCACGCTCGGCGCGCAACATCGCGAGACGGTTGTGGATGACCTCAGAAGGCACGCTGCATCGCTTTGTCACGCCGCGTGGCCATGCTCGATCCGGATTCGTGTCGCGCCATGCGTCCCAACACTATCGGCGCGAGCACCAGCCCTACCAGGGCCCACCCGCCCAGCACCCCGACCATTTCCGGATGCCGCCACGAACCGCCGATCTCGACGGAGACCGCCTCGGGCGGCAGCAGGACCGAGCGCATGCCGAGTCCGGTCCAGTAGATCGGGAACACCTGCGCCAGCCCCTGCAACCATCCGGGCAGGGCCGTCAGCGGATAGAAGATGCCCGAGATCGCGACCAGACCCATCAGCGGCATGGTCAGCAGGAATGTGGCGCGCGGCCCCTCGAGCACGCCGCCCAGGATCGCACCGGCGGGCAGGGTCGCCAGCAGACCGAGCAGCACGATGCCGGCGAAGCCCGCCCACGCCCCCGGACCGTCGAAAGCGGAACCGCCGATGATCACCGCGCCCACGGCCAGCACCACGACCACCTGCGCGCACACCGATCCCGCACTCGTCACGATCTTGCCGACGAAGTAGCTGATCATGCCCTTCGGGACGGTCTTGGCCCGCAGCAAGGTGCCGTCCTCGCGATCGAGTACCAGCACATTCGTGATGCCGAACAGGCCGTTGAACGCGACGATGCTGCCGATCAGCCCGGGCAGGGCGAGTTCGGCGATCGACATGCCGGTGTCGGCGTAGTCGCGGCCACGGATCAGGTACAGCACCGCGAGCGTGATGGCGGGAGTGAGGAATTGCCCGATCAGGTCGGGGGCGGCGGTGAACAGTTGCCGCAATTCGATTCGCCCGCGCGCCAGGCCGACGCGGAAGGCGGTCACGGTGGGATTCATCGCCCTACCTCCGCGAGAGTGCGGACGGCACCGTCGATCTCGCCCGATTCGTGGCGACGCACCAGGGTCATGTAGACCTCTTCCAGCGACGCCCGGCGCACCTCCAGTTCCCGGACCTCGGCACCGTGCTGGCCGAACAGTTCGTGCACGAATTTCGTCGACTCCGAGGTGGTGTGGACGAAATGCTGATCATCGAGGGTCCATCGCACTTCGGCTTCGCCCGCCACCGCGCGGGTCAACTCCGCCGCCGACCCTTCGGCGATGATGCGACCACCGGCCAGGATCAGGATCCGGTCGGCCAACTTCTCCGCCTCGTCGAGGTCGTGGGTCGTCATCAGCACCGTCGTCTCCTCCAGATCGGCCAGCCGATGCACCAGATCGTGGAAATCGCGGCGCGCGGCGGGGTCGAAACCCGCGGTGGGCTCGTCCATGAACAACAACTCCGGGCGGCCGAGCAGCCCGATCGCCACATCCAGCCTGCGGCGTTGCCCGCCGGACAGGGTGGCGATCCTGGCAGCGCCCTGGTCGGTGAGCCCGACGAGATCGATGAGTTCGTCACTGCCCCAGGGCGGGCGGACGCCCTCGCCGCGATAGGGGAGATACAGCGCGCCGAGGTGGCCGAGCAACTCGCGCACCCGCCACCTGGCGTGATCACGCCACGACTGCAACACCACCCCGATACGCGCACGCCAACGCTCGTCACCGTGCTCGGGATCGACCCCGAGCACGCTGACCCGCCCCGCCGAACGCTTACGGAACCCCTCCAGGATCTCGAGCGTGGTGGTCTTGCCCGCCCCGTTGGGACCGAGCATCACCAGCACCTCCCCCCGCTTCGCCCGGAACCCCACACCGTGCAGAACATCCGCGGTGTCGTATCGCATCCGCAGATCCTCGACATCGAGCACCACCCCGTCGGTCGACCTCATGAGCCCTCCCATCATCGACATACAATCATTCGTAGCATATGTACTACATTCCGTCCTGGCAAGACCCTCTGCGGTGGTCGGGTGGGGATTTGATTCGAAAACGGCGCCAGGTGAGCGTCACGGATATTCAGTGGAGTATTCGGAGCATTGGAATGCTCACGGTCGACTCATAGCGTTGTCGGTGCTGGATCGTCCTGAATCCGGCGCGCGAACAGATCCCCGCCGATATCGCCGAGCTCCGGGCGCTCGCGGAGGAGTACGAGAGGCCGACACCTACGGTCACCGTCGTCGCTCCCACCCTGCCCACCGACCTCACGGCCGCCGCCGGATTCCTGCACGATTACGCCGCGCTCGGCATCGAACGGGTGATCCTCGCCCCGACCGGCCCCGACTGGCAGCGCGATTACCACTTCGCCGCGAATCTCCGTGCCGCGCTCGACTGAACAGAGTGTGATATGTAGTCACCGACACCCGCTTGTTGCCGTCCGGTCTCGGAATGTTTTCCCACCCGAGTGGCGGGGCACACCACGGAAGCGAGCGAGCGTGTCGGACCGGCTCAGGCCTGGTGCGACACCTGGTCGTCATCCTTGACACACACCGAACACCGAGGTCGCGCCCATGCAATACATCCAAGGCCCTGAAGACAACCAGCCGTACGAGTCCGGGCAACGACCTACGCTCCCCAAGCGTGCGGCACAGGGCGTCCCGTCGGCCCCGACCACCCGGGGCGTGACGCGGATCGATGAGGTCTCCCGCGCGGCGGCCGCCATCGCGATGTGGGCGGACAACCCCGCCGTCGAGGAAAACCCCTCGACGGCGCCCACGAGACCTCCGACCGAGCTCGGATACACCGAAACCGACTACCCGTAGCGGGCACTCGACGGGGAACCAGCCGATCCGGCCGATTCGTCCACCCCGTTTGCCGCCGGACCCAGCGGGTAGGCGCGACAGAGGAGGTGACGGTCCATGGCACATCACATGCCCGGTGAATCGGACGATCGGCCCGGTCCCGTATCGGATTCCCTCGACGACACGGTGACGCGGTTCCCGCATCTGGTCGGCGCGGAGACGTTCGATCAGGAGCTCTCGAAGGACTCGGTGCGGGACCCGCTCGACGCCCTCGGCAAGCACGTGGAGGATTCCGCACGCAGGAACCGCGTGCCGATCGCCGCGCTCGCCGCAGGATCGGCGGCCGTGCTCACGTGGATCGTGCTGCGCCGGAAGCGGTGAGCACCGGCGTCACCGACAGCGAACCACGCGCCCGCACCTCGGGTGTGGGTCGCGACCGATCTCGGCGTGCAGGCGTCGCCGACGACCCGCACCGGTGATCGGCACCCCGCAGGCCCGGGGTGAGCACCTGGTAGATCGGCGGCCGCGTACGCGTCTCGCGTGACGATCGCGCGTTTCGTCCTCAGCCGTCGCGGCGCGCGCCGTCGGACGGGGTCACGGTGAACCGGGTGGGTATAGCCAGCCCCCTTGTCGCGAACGCCTTTTCGACGGCCTCCGAGATCGCGGGCACGGCATCGACCGGGGCGAGCGCGATCGCGGCGCCTCCGAATCCGCCCCCGGTCATCCGCGCCCCGATCGCCCCGGCCGACGTGGCGGCTTCCACCGCGACATCCAGTTCCCGCACCGAGATCTCGAAATCGTCGCGCATCGACACGTGCGAGGCGTCCAGGAGCGCGCCGATCGCGGCCGGGCCGTCGGCGCGCAGGGTACGCACGGTGTCGAGTACCCGCTGATTCTCCGTGACGACGTGGCGCACGCGCCGAAACGTCGTCTCGTCCAGCAGATCCCGCGCCCCGCTCAGGTCATCGATTCCGACATCACGCAACGCGGGCACCCCGAGCGCGGCGGCACCCGCCTCGCAGGCGGCCCGCCGGTCCCGGTAGCCGCCGGTCGCGTGCGCGTGCCGCACCCCGGTATCGATCACCAACACCACCAGGTCCGCTTCCGCGAAACCGAGGGGCACGACCTCGGCCACCAGGGAACGGCAGTCCAGGAAGACCGCGGCGTCGGCACTGCCGAGCAGCGAAGCGGACTGGTCCATGATGCCGGTCGGCGCGCCGACCACGTCGTTCTCCGCCCGCTGCCCCACCCGCGCCAGCGTCTCCCGGGAAAAGTCCAGACCCCACAGCTGCGCCAGGGCCAGCGCCACCGCGCTCTCGATCGCCGCCGACGAGGACAGGCCCGCGCCCACCGGCACGGTGGAATCGATGACGAGATCCACACCCGGCACCCCGGACAGATCGACGCCGAATTCGCCCAGCGCCCACGCGACCCCCAGCGGGTAGGCCGCCCAGTCGCGCAACCGCCCCTCCGCGTGCACGCGCGCCAGGTCCGTCAGCTCGACCTGCACCGGTTCCTCGGCGAAGGTACTCGCCACCCGAACCAGACCGTCGCCGCGCCGACCCGCCGCGACCACCGTGCGCCGATCGATCGCGAACGGCAGCACGAAACCCTCGTTGTAGTCGGTGTGCTCACCGATCAGGTTGACGCGGCCCGGAGCCGACCACACCCCGTCGGCGGCCCCGCCGGTGAGTGTGGCGAAGAGTTCGCGCACATCGCTCACGCCGAGACCACCGCCGCCACACTGTCCCCGGTCCACCCGGTGGGTACGCCGAACAACACGTGCACGCTCACGCCGCGACCACCGCCGCGACACCGCCTGCGTCGAACAACTCGCACGCTCACGCGGAAGCCACCGCCGCCCGGATACTCTCCGCCGCGACCTCGGGCGGGATATCGCCGACCCACGCGCCCATCGCCGCTTCCGAACCCGCCGGATACTTCAGTTTGTCCGCACCGCGCCTCGGCGAGGTCAGTTGCAGATGCAGACGCAGCGCGTCGCGCCCCGCCCGCACCGGCGCCTGATGCCAGGCCGCGATATAGGGGGTCGGTGTCTCGTAGAGCCCGTCCACCCCGCGCAAAAGACGAGGGAGCAGGATCGCGAGTTCGACGCGCTCCGCCTCGCTGGTTTCCGCGAAATCCGGGACGTGACGGTGCGGCAGCATATGCACCTCGATCGGCCAGCGGGCCGCGAACGGCACGAACGCGGTCCAGTGCTCCCCCTCGAGCACCACGCGCCCGCCGTCGCGCTCGAAGTCCAGAATGCGCGCGAACAGATCGGGGCCGAGCCGCGCGGCGGCGTCGAGCAGGCGCGCGGTGCGCGGGGTGACATAGGGGTAGGCGTAGATCTGGCCGTGCGGATGATGCAGCGTCACCCCGATCGCCTCACCGCGGTTCTCGAACGGGAACACCTGCTCGACGCCGGGCAGCGCGGACAACTCCTCGGTGCGGTCGGCCCACACCTCTATCACCGTGCGGGCACGGCTCGTACCGAGCGTGCCGAAGGAACCGCGCTGTTCGGGGCTGAAACACACCACCTCGCACCGTCCGACGGCCCTCCGCTCCCGGCCGAGGCCGAGCGCGGTCGTGTCGTCGAGCCCGGACGGGGCGGGCGGCTCCCCGGTGACCTGCGACGCCAGCGCCGGACCGAAGGACGGCGAGCGGTTCTCGAAGACCGCGACATCGTAGATATCGGGCACCTCCGACGGATTCTCCGGCGTCTGCGGCGCGAGCGGATCGCGATCCGAGGGCGGAAGGACGACCCGGTTCTGCCTGGCCGCGGCCATGGAGATCCACTCCCCGGTGAGCACGTCCTGACGCATCACCGCCGTACCGGGACGCGGGTCCAAGCGCCTGGCGTCGATCCGGCGCTGCGGGCCGAGCACGGTATCCGCGTCGTCGTAGTAGAAGAGGTCGCGGCCGTCCGCGAGCTTCGCCGCGCGCTTGACGATTCCGGAGGGCACCGCCCCACGATAACCACCGATGGGCACCGTAGGCTCGCGACGTGCTCGAATCGGTTCCCACCGCCACCGGTCGAACGGTCCTGCTCGAGGCGCACGGCGCCCGTGCCGAGATCGGAACGGTCGCCGCGGTGCTGCGCTCGCTGACCGTCGCCGGTGTCGCGGTGACCGAACCCGTGTCGGCGGACGCGCCACCGCCGCTGGGTTGTGGCATCGTCCTGGTGCCGTGGGCGAACCGGGTGCGCGACGCCCGCTGGACCCTGGACGGCGTCGAACAGCGACTCGACGTCACCGAACCGGCCCGCGCCAACGCGGTCCACGGTCTGCTGCGCAATACCGAGTACACGGTGCTCGACCGTTCCGAGGACGCCGTCACCCTGGGCGCGCTGATCCCGCCGCAACACGGGTGGCCGTTCCTCTTGGACACCCGGGTCCGATACGAACTGCGCCCCGACGGACTCACCGTGACCCACGGCGTGGTCAACCACGGTGATCGCCCCGCGCCGTGGTCCGTCGGCGCGCACCCGTACCTGCGCGTGGGCGATACCCCGATCGAGGATCTCGTGCTCACCGCGCACGCGGGCACCTGGTTCGAGGCCGACGACCGCAAGAACCCGGTCGGCGAGCATCCCGTGGACGGAACCGGCAACGATCTGCGCGCGGGCGTACGGGTCGGGGATCTCGATCTCGACACCGCCTTCGGCGACGTCGTCCCGCACGAGGGTGTCGCGGCCCGGCTCACCGCGCCCGACGGTGCCACCGTCGACCTGATCCAGGGCGACCGATGGGGTCACCTCCAGGTGTTCACCCCGCGCAACTTCCCGCGCCCCGACGGTATCGGCCTCGCCGTGGCGATCGAACCGATGTCCGCACCACCGGACGCACTCAACTCCGGTCACGGCCTGCACTGGCTGTCACCGGGCGAGTCGACCGAACGAACCTGGGGTATCCGCTACACACCCGCACGCTGATCCGCCCACTCACGACACGCCTGCACCACGCCCCGACCCTACGGCCTCCGCCCGGGCGGACAACCCGGCGATGTACTCACTCCCCCACCGATTCAGCTCGGTCACGAAGCCGCGCAGGCCCTCTCCCGTGGGTGTCAGCGAATATTCCACGCGGGGCGGCACTTCCGGATACACGCGGCGTGTCACGATGCCGTCCTGCTCGAGTTCACGGAGCTGCCGGGTGAGAACCCTCGGCGTGACCTCGCCGACACGGCGACGCAGTTCCCCGTAGCGCAGCGTGCCGTCGAGCAGATGTTTGACGATCGTCATCTTCCACGCGCCGCCGAGCACCGCGACACTCACCTCGATCGGACAGACCGACAGCGCGCGCTGCACCGGCCGTCGGATCTCGCCGTCTCCGGAACTCATACGACTCCTACTCGACTCCCCGACCTCCGATGGTATCCATTCTGTCCATATGGACAGAAAAGTGCATACTGACCATTCACGCCGTAGAACGCTATACCGGATATATGGACGTTGCGAAGGATGTGCGGGCACAACACCTGCCGCACAACGGATTCGACGAAAGCCATCCGACCGGCAACACCCCGTCCCGTTCTCGGCGCGCACCTCGATTCCATCCCGCGTGGACGATGGTGGCCGTCGCCGCCACCGCGCTGATCGCCGCCGGATCGTTCACCACCATCGCCGGACTGATCACCGCCCCGCTCGTGGAATCGAAGGGGTGGAGCCGGACGACGGTCGGCGCGGGCGTCGCCGTCGGCATGGTTCTGTACGGGCTCGTCGCGCCGTTCTCCGCGACCATGATGGACCGCTACGGTGTCCGCCGGGTCACCGCGTCCGCGCTCGCCCTGCTCGTGGCGAGCGCGATTCTGACGGTGACGGCGACGCCGTCCGCACCCTGGTTCATCCTGTGGTGGGGCGTGTCGGCCGGCCTCGGCACCGGTTCGCTCACCATGGTGTTCGGCGCGACGATCGCCGATCGGTGGTTCCATCGCAAGATCGGATTCGCGACAGGACTGCTGACCGCGGCGAGTGTCGTGGGCCAATTCGCGATACTTCCGCTGCTGTCGGTCACGCTGGCGCGCACCGATTGGCGCGGAGCGGTACTGGCCTGTGGTTTCTCAGCAGCCGTCGCGCTGATCTGCGTCCTCGCGTTCCTGCGTGAGGATCCGCACTCCGTCGGCGCCTCACGATACGGCGCCACCGAGGAGCGCGACGCCGATCGCCCACGGCCCGGCGCGACGGCCGATCCTTTCGCCCGCACCGTGACGGCTCTTCTCACCTGTCTGAAGGATCGGCGATTCTGGATCCTGGCACTGATGTTCGCGCTCTGCGGGGCCACGACGAACGGGCTCATGTGGAGCCACTTCACCCCGGCTGCGCACGACCACGGCATCACCGCCACCGTGGCGTCGAGCATGCTGGCGATCATCGGATTCGCGAATATTCTCGGCACGCTCACCGCGGGGCGGCTCACCGACAGCGTCGACCCCCGACGGCTGCTCGCGCTCTTCTTCCTCGGCCGTGCGGTCGCGCTCGCGCTGTTGCCGTTGTCGTTCACCACCGATCTGATCGCGTTCGCCGTCGTTTTCGGAATCCTCGATGTCGCCACGGTGCCGCCCACCCTGGCGCTGTGCCGCCACTACTTCGGTGACGCCGGCGCGCAGGCGTTCGGGTGGGTCAACGTCTTCCACCAGATCGGCGCGGGCGCGATGGCGCTCGGCGCGAGTGTCATCCGCGATGTCGACGGGTCCTACACGCCGGTCTGGATCGTCTCGGCCTGCGCCTGCCTGGTCGCGGCCTGCCTCGGCGCGACGACGTCCGCGGTCCGTCCGACCAGCGGGTAACCCGTTACCAGGGGCGCGGAGTGCGGGTGATCTCGCGCAGGACGTGCCGGAAACCCGTCGGCTGGTTATGGTCTGACGGGCGGTCGACCCGAGGGGTCGCGGCCGAGTATTCGGCGGTAGTGAGGGTGTGGATGAGGCAGATCTTGTTCGCGGCGTTGATCGCGCTCGCGGTGTCGATCACGTTGACGCCGTTGCTGATCCAGATATTCGCGCGCCGCGCGCTGGGGCAGGAGATCCGGGTCGAGGGCCCGCAGAGCCACCAGGGCAAACGCGGTACGCCGACGATGGGCGGTATCGCGATCGTCATCGGGATCTGGGTCGGATATCTGGGATCGCATCTCATCGAGATGGGCGGTGAATCGACCGGCCCCTCGGCGTCGGGATTATTGGTGCTGAGTTTGGCCACGGCACTGGGATTCGTCGGATTCCTCGACGATTTCATCAAATTGCGCAGGCAACGCAATCTGGGATTGACCGCGACCGGCAAATACGTCGGACAGATCTCCGCGGCCGTGATCTTCGGCGTTCTCGCACTGCGCTTTCCGGACGCGACCGGCGCGACACCGGCGAGCAGGCATCTGTCCGATGTCCGTGACATCGCGACGGTGCTGCTTCCGCCGTCGCTGTTCCTGATCCTGGTCTGTTTCCTCGTGGTCGCGTGGTCCAACGCTGTCAATATCACCGACGGGCTGGACGGGCTGGCGGCCGGTTCCATGGGAATGACCCTCGGCGCGTACATGATCATCACGTTCTGGCAGTACACCAACGCGTGCTCGCGCACCCCCGACGTCGGCTGCTACACCGTGCGCGACCCGCTCGACCTCGGTGTCGTCTGTGCCGCGGGCGCGGCCGCGTGCGCGGGTTTCCTGTGGTGGAATGCCGCGCCCGCGAAAATCTTCATGGGCGACACCGGATCGCTGGCGCTGGGCGGATTGCTCGCGGGCCTGTCGATCACCACCCGCACCGAACTGCTGACCACCCTGGTCGGCGCGTTGTTCGTCGCCGAGATCATGTCGGTGATGATCCAGATCGCGATGTACCGCACCACCGGCAATCGAGTGTTCAAGATGGCGCCGTTCCACCACCATTTCGAACTGAGCGGCTGGAAGGAATCCACGGTCATTATCCGCTTCTGGCTTCTCTCCGGAATTTCGGCGGCCCTCGGCCTCGGACTCTTCTACAACCAGTACCTGTCCGACGTCGGCTGATATCCGTTGATATCGGAGGTCCGTGCCCGTTTCGGTCGCCCCGTTCGGGGAAGGCCGTATGGATGAAGGAAGACTTGGAGCGTGAGAGCAAATGGGAGGTCGATCGCGACTTCGCCCTCCCCACGCTGGAGGAGCTCGTCCCGAAGGGCCGGGTCGAGAAGACGTCCGTCCAGCTGACGAGTACCTATTACGACACCGACGAGCTCGATCTGCTCGCCGACAATGTGACATTGCGGCGGCGCGAAGGCGACGACGAGTCGGGATGGCAACTCAAGATCCCGCATGCGCGCGGACGGGTCGAGTTGGGCGCGGCGGTCTCGGAGGATTTGCCGAGCGAACTCGGTGATGTCGTCCGTGGCGTGAGTCTGGGGAAGCCACTGCACGCGGTGACGACCATCTACACGCTGCGCGACCGTCATCGCGTGCTCGACGCGAGCGGTGAGCTGATCGCCGAAGTCGCCGACGACACGGTGGAGGCGACACCGTCCGACGGTTCGGCGGACACCTTCGCCTGGCGCGAGGTCGAGATCGAATTGGGGCCGCGGACCGAGCGGGTTCCGGCGGCGCTGGTCGACACGCTCGCGCGGGCGGGGGCCCGCGCCTCGGAGTATCCGTCGAAACTGTCGCGGGTGCTGCCCGGTCGTCCGGGCAGGCCGGGCGGCGAGTCGACCGCCGAACGCGCGATCGGCGACTATCTGACCACCCAGATCGACCTGATCATCGCGGGCGATATCGAATTGCGCCGGGGACGCGACCCGATCCACGACACCCGCGTGGCATGTCGGCGGCTGCGCAGTACCCTGCGCGTTTTCGGCGACCTGCTCGAAGACGCCGCGATCGGCGCGGTCGAGGACGAGGTGAAGTGGTACGCGGGCCTGCTCGGCGAGGTGCGCGACTGCCAGGTGCAGCGGCGTCGCCTCGGCGGCAAGGTCGCGGCACTGGAACCCGAACTGGTGCTCGGCCCGGTGGCGGCGCGGATCGAATCCGAACTGCTCGGCAGACAGGTCGTGCGGCGTGACGAACTCGCCGAGGCCATGGACTCGCGACGCTATCTGGACCTGCTCGCCACGCTGCACGCGTGGAAGTCGAATCCGCCGTTCGCCGACCGCGTCCGCGGACGCGATCTCGTGCGGCGAGCACACAGGGCCGCGCGCAAAGCCGACAAACGCCTGGCGAGCGCGATCGATGATCAGCGCGACGAATCACTGCATCGCGCGCGTAAGGCCGCAAAGCGGGCCCGCTACGCCGCCGAACTCCACGGCCCGGTCCGCCGGGCCGAACGCGCGAAGGCGAATGTCGCGTACTACAAGAAGGTGCAGCGGGTGCTCGGCGATCACAACGACGGCGTGGTCTCGGCCGAATTCCTCTGGCGCACCGCGACTGTCGCGAGCACGGCACAGGACGAGAACGGTTTCACCTTCGGTCTGCTGTACGCGAACGAGAAGCGCGAGGCGGACGCGGCCGAGCAGAAGATCACGAAGATCGCCGCCGAGCACGACCGGTAGTCGCCCGTCTCCGGGCGGTGTCGTTCGTCGCGGTGTCGTTCGTCGCGGCTGTTTCACATCCGGCGAGCCGGGAATCGCATCCCAAACGACCGATGGGAGACGACGGTGACGGAGGACGCAACCGGACAGGCCGTACGGGTGGTGATCGTCGGCGGTGGCTTCGCCGGTTTCACCTGCGCGCGACGGCTGTGCAAGACGCTCGCCCACGCCGGACGGGATATCGAGATCGTGCTGGTCGACCCGCACGACTACATGCTCTACACCCCGCTGCTGCCCGATGTGGCGGGCGGTCTGATCGACCCCAGGTTCGTCACGGTGCCGCTGGCCGACGCGCTGCCGAAGGTCAGGCTGGTGGTGGCCGAGGTGGAATCGGTGGATCTGCTCGGCCGGACGATCACCGTGCGCGGCGAACACCACCCGCCGCGCGAGATCGGCTGGGACCGGCTCGTCCTCACCCCCGGTTCGGTGACCCGGCTTTTCGACGTGCCGGGTCTGCACGAACACGCCCGCGGCCTGAAAACCGTCGCCGAGGCCCTCTACCTGCGCGAGCAGCTGCTGCATCAACTGGAGGCGGCAGAACACGACGACGATCCGCAGGTGCGACAGGCACGCCGCACGGTCGTGGTGGTCGGCGCCTCCTACGCGGGCACCGAATTGATCGCCCAGTTGCGCGCCCTCGCCGACGCCTATGCCGATCGACGCGGTCTCGAACGCGCGCAGGTGCGCTTCCTGCTGTTGGACACCGCGGAACGGGTGATGCCGGAAGTGGGCACGCGACTCGGCGACAAGGTGCTCGAGGTGCTGCGCGCCCGCGGTATCGAGATCCGGTTGCAGACCTCGCTGCGGTCGGTCGCCGCCGATCACGTGGTGCTCACCGACGGCACGAAGGTGGCGACCCATACCGTCGCCTGGGTGACCGGGGTGACCGGAGCGCCGCTGCTGAGTTCCCTCGGCCTGCCGCTGGAACGCGGACGTCTCGTGGTGGACGCGGACCTGCGGATTCCCGGCTTTCCCGAGGTGTTCGCCGGTGGCGATGCCGCCGCGGTGCCCGACCTGACCAAGGACGGGAAGGCGATCACGCCGCCGACCGCCCAGCACGCGATCCGCCAGGGCAAAGCCTTGGCGCGCAATGTCGCCGCCGGGCTCGGGCTCGGCAGGTCGAAACCGTACAAACATCGGGATATGGGACTCGTCGTCGATCTCGGCCCGGGATTCGCGGTCGCCAATCCGCTCGGCATTCGCCTGTCCGGCCTGGCCGCCAAGGCGGTGACCAGGGCGTACCACACTTACGCGGTTCCGCGCGGAGTCAATCGCTGGGCGATCACGCTGACCTATCTGACCAATACCGTGGTGCCGCGGCCGTTGACCCGGCTCGGGCTGGTCAGCCCCGAGGAATCGAGTTTCGCCGGGAGCGAGGGCATCAGCCACGAGGCGTCGTGACCGCGCGCGGGTGTGTCCTACCCGCGCACCCTGGCCGCTACGGCCAGCCGCAGGTTCGCCCGGCGCAGTGCCGCGTGGGCGTCCGCGTCACCGTGATCGTGCCGTAGCCGTTCGGCGGCGTCGGCCTGGGCCCAGCGGGCCCGCTCGACGTCGATGCGATCGGCGAATTCGATGCGGTCGGCGGTGATCCGCAATTCGTCGTCCTGGGCCGACAGCGTTCCGGTGTGCACGGCGGCCAGCCACGTCCGGTCGTCGGCGCGCAGCGTCAGCGCGCCGTGCTCGAGCGCGATGGCGCAGGGTTCATGGCCGGGTTCGATGAGATATTCGCCGTGCACGGTCGGCGCGAGGACCGCGCTGACCCCGACGGTGAAATCGCGGTAGCCGGGCACGCTCAGCGTCACCGCCAAGCGTTCGGCGGCGCGCCGCCGGTCCGTCGTCGTCGCTGCCGACTGCCGGGAAACGATGTCACGCATGGTGAGATTCCTCCTCACGACGCCTGTCGCGGTATCGACCGACCACCGCTCAGTACCGGGCCTACCCCGGATACGGCCGATCGAAAACAACGACATCGCAAGCCCCCTCTACTTCGGCGGCGTCGGCTCCTTCGGCACCGCGGCGGCGTCGATCGTGACTTCCGGGGCGGGCGCGCCGGGCGCGGGCGGCGTCTGCATCCCGTCCAGGGCCGACGCCAGCGTGTCGTAGACGGTGGCGGCCAGTTCCTTGTCCTGCGCCATGAAACCGCCGTGCGCGTTGAAATCGAGCATCTGGAGATATTCGACCAATTGCGCACCGGTCAATTCGACGGTCGCCATTCCGTTCGGCTCGTCGGTCAGCCGCTGGGGATTCTCGATGGGCTTGTGTCCCGCGCCGGTGCTGGTCTGCTCCCAGAGATCACGGGGCATGTGCAGGGTGATGACCGACAGGGCGGCGGCCTTGTCCTGCCGGTCCGCCTGCCCGCTCGGCGAATCCGTCGCGCAGGCCGCGAGGATCACGATGAGAACGATCGCGGTGACGACCGTGGCGAATGATCGAAGAATCGACACACGACGCATAGCTGTTGTCCGGCCTTTGCCCTCGGCGCTCGAGCGGAGTCGCCCGATCTGTCCAATACATACCCCTTACCACGACCGACAAGCGGTAACCCGATCATGGTCCACGCGCCGGACGCGGGTTTTCACGGCGCGCGAAAAAGGGTGACCCGCAGCCGTGCGTGTCACCCTTTTCGATCGGACCGGTGAATTCGCATGCCCTCCGGTATCACTGTCGGAGGAGCCGCGTCACACCGGCACGCCGCCGTAGGTCCTGCGATGTTTGGCTTCGAGGAACGACAGCACACCGAAGGCCATCAGTCCGACCGAGACCAGGATGAGCAGCCACGGGCCGAAGGGCTTGTCCGCGAAATCACGCAGGACCGCGTCGACCCCCTTGGCCTCGGCCGAGTCGTAGTTCGCGCCCGCCACGATGGCGGCCAGCCCGATGCCGATCACGATCGCGCCCCTGGCGAGATAGCCGAGCCTGCCCAGCCAGATCACCGCTTCGCGCGAGCCGTGGGTCATCCAGCCCATGCGCAGATCGTCGACGAACTCGAGGCGCAGGCCGCGGATCGTCTGCCAGATCCCGAAGGCCAGTACGGCAAGACCGATGAGCAGCACGACGACCTGCCCACCGTCCCAGCTCAGGATGCGGCCGGTCAGATCGCGGGCGGCGGCGTCGGTGGGGGTGGGGTACCTGCCGTGCACCACGAAGCGCAGGGTGGCGAGAAAGGCGAGGGCGTAGATGATTCCGGAGACGACGGCGTAGAGCCGGTGCCCACCGGAATAGGTCCGCCGCGCGGTCGCGACCTGCGCGATCCGCCACACGGTCAGGGCCGCGAAGCCGAAGACGAGCACCCACAGCAGCAGGTAGCCCAGCGGTTTGCTCGCGATCGCCGCCAGCGCGCCGCCCGCGTCCGGCTCGTGCTCGGCGGTGCCGATGGCCAACATGAAACCGAGAATGCCGATCACGATGTAGGCGACGCCGCGTGCGAGGAATCCGAACCGCGCCGCGGTCTCTATCCCCGCCGAACCCGTGGACCGGCTCCTGCGGTAGTCGGAGGCGCGCCTGCCCCGGTACCCGCCGCCGGTGCGCCACCGGCGGCGACCCCCGGTGGTGACCCGATCACGTCGTCGATATCTGGTATTGCGGAATATGCTCATGGCTCCTCATTTCTTCACGGCCCGTAATGCCCCCACTTCGCCGCGAATAACACGGCGGGCGATATTTCCGGACCGGGCGGTCGATCCGAGGGGTGTTCGCGGCATGCGGCACGGATATCCCGGGAAATGCTCTCGCCCAAGCGATCAGCGCACCGGACCGGCGCGGACCGCACGATGTCGGGTATTCGCCGAGTCGTCACCTACGCGATATCGGTGCGCGAATACGCTGTGGCACAGCGCATCAGAGATCGACGCCCGCGGCGGGAACCGGATCCTGAACGGCCCGGCAGAATTCCGGGCGCACCGCAGGCGACGCGCGCGCACCGGCCCCGCCGCGACACACGCGACACCCTCCCGTACGGCACGCTCCTGCCCCCGCGCGCCGATAGGTGTCATGCCATCTTGACAGCCTCGATCACCGGATTCCCGACGCCGCGACCGAGCGGAGACGCTCGGCACTCACCCGACGCACCGTCCTGACCTGCCCGAATATCGATCCGCGCGGGAGGTTCCGTTCCGCCGCCTCACCTGCTATACATTAGGGGAGGCTAACCTCCAGAGCGGAGCCTAACCTCAGGAAAATCCACAAAGTTGTGAGGGTGTCATGTACGTCTGTATCTGTAACGCGGTCTCCGAAGGAGACGTTCACGACTGCGTTGCGGCAGGTGCGTGCACCGTCCGCCAAGTGAAGAAAGCATGCGGCTGGAAACCGGGCTGTGGCAGTTGCACCACCCGGTTGGCCGAAGTTATCGGCCGAGCGCGGCTGACAGAGGCACTACAGGTGTCCGAGGTGTCCGAATCCTCGGCTGCCTGACCCGACACGCCCTCTCGTCCGAGCGCGCCCGGGGTAGATCTGTGTCACCATCTCACCCATGGAAGGCGACCAGGACATCCTCACGCTGCTCAACGAGCAGCTGACGGCCGAACTCACGGCGATCAACCAGTACTTCCTGCACGCCAAGATGCAGGACAACTGGGGTTTCAAGAAACTAGCGAGCCACACGCGTCACGAATCCATCGATGAGATGAAGCATGCGGAGGTCCTCACCGACCGCATCCTTTTTCTCGAGGGCCTGCCGAACTACCAGAAACTCAACCCGCTGCGGATCGGGCAGAGCGTGCCCGAGCAACTGCGGGCCGATCTGCAGATCGAATTGGAAGCCGTCGAACGGCTCCGCCGTGGCATCGACCTGATGCGCTCCCGCGGCGACGTCACCTCGGCCCGCATCTTCGAGCACATTCTCGAGGACGAGGAATCCCACGTCGACTATCTGGAGACCGAACTCGACCTGATCGAGAAGCTCGGCGAACCGCTCTACCTGCAGCGTTACACCGAACCCGCCCACGACTGACCCGCTCGATCAGCGCCCGGCGAACACCGCCGGGCGCGCTCACGGGTCGACCGTGAGGGTTGAACCGCCGGTCGGCGGGTAATAGACATAGTGGAGCTGCCCAACGGCGGCTCCGAGGGTGGGGCAGTCGACACCGCGCTGTCGGGGCACGGTGTCGACGCCACCACTTCGAGAAAATTCCGTCACGGCCTGCCCGCGCCGGGCGCGGGTGCCGGGAACACCGCGACCACGCCGCTGGGTTCCTCGGTCTCCGCACCGCCCCAGTTCTGGCCGACGACGTACAGGTGCGGATCCCCGCCCCGATCGAGGGCACACGCGAAAGCTCCGCGGTCGAACGCGACCCGCTGCGCGACAGCGCCGCCCTCGGCGACCCTGACGCAGTGCCTGTTGCCCACATCGGCGTACCAGACCAGGCCCTCGGCGTCGACGCAGATCCCGTCCGGATGGTCGCCGGGGGTCTCGGCCCACACCCGCCGGTCGGTGAGACCGCCGTCGTCGGCGATCCGGTAGGCGGTGAGCCTTTCGGCGTAGGACTCGGCGACGATCAGCGTCGCGCCGTCGGCGGTGACCGCCATGCCGTTGGGGAACGCCAGGTCGTCCGCGACGCGCCGCACGCCGCCGTCCGGGCCGACGAGCACGATCAGCCCCGGCGCGAATTCGCCGCCGGGAAAATCGAACCCGATGCTGTTGACATAGGTATTGCCGCGCGGATCGACGACGATGTCGTTCCACGGCTTGTCCGATATCGCGGACAGGTCGGCGTAACGCCGCATCGAGCCGTCGTCGTCACGGCGCAGCACCTGCCGGTGGGCCGAGTCCACCACCAGCAGCGCTCCGTCGGGCAGGAAATCGATACACATCGGGAACGAGTCGACCCGCGCGATCGTCTCCTGTGCGCCGTCGGCATCGAGCGCGATCACCCGACCCGCACCCCAGTCCGAGAACCACAGCCGTCCGTCGTGCCAGCGCGGTGACTCGCCGAACACGATTCCTCGCGTCAAGATCCTTGGTTCGCTCACGCGCTGACATCCTTCCCCGTCGGTACCACTACCGACCGTTCTCGCGCCGGGAAATCATCTGTCGTTCCACAACTCGGTCTACCGATGTCGCCCGCCGATTCCCCGTACTCGCCCCCGATGTCGCGATCACGATCGTGCACCTACGCTGAGCCGGAACCGAATCGAAAGCAGGGCCAGCGTTGACAACCGTCGAGAGCAGGACTTCATTCATCGGCCGCTTCACCGTGCAGACCTGGTTTCAGCTGGTCCTGGCCTCGATGGCGATCGTCGTGATCATCGGAGCGGCGGTGGGCGCCCAGGTGATCGCCCACACCGGCACGGTGACCGACCGGTTGCTCGATCACACCCAGCCCGCGTCGGTGGAGACCTATCGGTGGCAGAACGCGCTGATCAATCAGGAGACCGGCGTCCGTGGCTTCACGATCACCGGTGACCAGCAATTCCTCCAGCCCTATCTCGACGGTCAGCGGGAACAGGCCCGCGCGGCCGACCGAATCCGCAGCCTGCTCGCCGACCGTCCCGACCGGCTCGCCGAGTTGGACGCCGCCGAGAAGGCCGCGAACGACTGGCGCTCCGGCTACGCGGCCGCGGTGACCGCGGGCGCACCGGCGCCGGGCACGGCGAGTTCGTCGGCGCGCGGTAAAGAACTGTTCGACACGCTGCGGGCGGCCTTCGACAGACAGAACGAAGGTATGTCCGACGCCATCGCCGAGGACCGTCGCGAACTCGAGAACGCGCGGGTGCTGCGCGATACGGTGCTCACGCTGATGGTGGCGGTCTTCCTGATCACCGGGGTCGCGTTGACGATTCTGGTGCGCAGGCTCGTCGCCCGGCCCATCTCGGCGTTGACGGAGGCCTCGCTGCGCGTCGGCGGGGGCGATTTCACCCACCACATCGGCGTCGCGGGTCCCGCCGACGTCACCACGGTCGCGGCGGCGGTGGAGAGTATGCGCACGCGCATCGTCGCGGAACTGGAGTCCTCGCGCGGCCAGGAGGCCGTCCTGTCCCGGCAGAAGGCCGATCTGGACGCCCAGACCGAGGAGTTGCGCCGCTCCAACACCGAGCTGGAACAGTTCGCCTACGTCGCCTCCCACGACCTCCAGGAACCGTTGCGCAAGGTCGCCTCGTTCTGTCAGCTGCTGGAGAAACGCTACGGCGACCAACTCGACGCGCGCGGCAAGCAGTACATCGACTACGCCGTCGACGGCGCCAAACGCATGCAGATCCTGATCAACGATCTGCTGACCTTCTCCCGGGTGGGCCGGCTCACCGACCGGACCGAACGCATCGGCCTCGGCCGCACGCTCGACGCGGCGCTGACCAATATCTCCTCGGTCATCGAAGGCACGGGAAGCCGTATCGAACTACCGGCCCGGCTGCCCGAGGTCGTCGGCGATCCCACGCTGCTGACCATGCTGTGGCAGAACCTGATCGCCAACGCCATCAAATTCCGCACACCCGATCTCACGCCCGCCATCCGCGTCGACTGCGAACTCGACGGTGGCACCGGCATGTGGGAGTTCTCGGTGGCCGACAACGGGATCGGCATCGCGCCCGAGTTCGCCGACAAGGTGTTCGTCATCTTCCAGCGCCTGCACAATCGCGACGAATACGGCGGAACGGGCATCGGGCTGGCCGTGTGCAAGAAGATCGTGGAGTACCACGGCGGCAAGATCTGGATCGACACCGACTACACCGGCGGAACCCGATTCCGGTTCACCCTGCCCGCACCGGCCGGGCCCGAGGACGATTCCGCCGACGCGGTCATCCCGGAACGAGCGGCCGAATAGCGGTCAGCGGGTTCCGGCGAGGTCACGTACCTCGGTGCGGGAGGTCCATCCCGATCGGATACTCGTGTGCGCGGCCTCGGCCGACCTGGCCTGCCACAGTTCGATGGCGCCGGGATGGAACGGGTTCCCGCCCGGCAGCGGCGGCGGATTCCCGGTGTCGAAACTCGACGCCAGTTCGGCCAGCCGTCCCGCGCCGAGTGCGGGCCAGCCGTGCGCGAGCGCCCACGTGTAGATGGCGTCGGCACTGAATCGGTGGCCCGCCCGGTGCAGGATGTCGAGAATGGCCGTCGCGTCGCGGTGATCCGAGGGTGAGGTGAGCGTCAGCGGCGTGGTGAGCATGCCGCTCATGGTGATCAGCGCCTGGGCGACGATGGGATTCGTGGTGGGCGGTGTCGGCGGTAACACGGCGTCGGCGAGCAGTTCCGGATCGGTCAGGGCCGCCCAGGCGACCAGGTCGGCGTTGCGCGCCGGTGCGACGCACAGCGCGGTGGTGCGCGGGTCGTCGGCGAGTTCGGCGAGTTCGGCGCGGCTCGGCCAGACCGTGAGTACCGGACCGCGGTGCCATTCGGGGGCGGGCTCGCCCGCGACGGCGGCGACGACGCGCTGGGTGTCGACGAATTCACGTAGGGCGGCACAGGTGTCGACGGTCGAATCGTTCGGTACCCACACCAGCACGGTGCCACCGATACGGCGGGTCACGGCGGTCACCCAGTCGACGGCCTCGGCCAGCCCCTGACAGGTTCCCTCGGTGGTCACGGCCGTCGGATACAACCACCTGCCCCCGGTAGCCGTCGCGAAACCCTCGTACACCGGCGACGCAGACAACGGGAGGACTCGAGCCATGGTGGTACCTCGTTCCGCGTGAACATGCAGGCTCGGCACTGTCGTCGACGTGTCCCTATCGCGCGCTGAGGCGAACCGCATATACGAACTTCCGATCGAGTGCCACGGTAACAGGGTTACCCACCCTCCGCTAGTAACTGGCACCAAAATTCGGGACCGAATGCCCTACCGAGTGAGATGACAAGTCGATCATGTTCTCGCTGCATCAGGGGAGTTTCGACGCCCGGCGACGGCCACGAATACATACCGCGCCACCTGTTTGCTACGCGAACCACCACCGCCCACCGGGCTCACCCGGGCACAGCCGCCGCGCACGCGGGATCGGTCCATCGAATCTCCCGGAATTTATTTCCGATCGGGTCGGTCGTCGCAGATCACGGGTTCCCCCTCCCGCCGTGGCGCGTTCGGCGCCGGATCCGGCCGGACATCCGGGTCGATAATCTCGATGACCGGATGTCGGTCGTCGTCGACCCGGTGACCGCACCACCGAACAGGATCAACCCGCATGAGTCTCGAATTCCTCTGGTACATCCCCAATCAGGTCACGCCCGGACACTGCGGCGAACCGGTCACCGCCGATCACAACAGCCTGGACACGCTGACCGCGCAGGCGAAAGCACTCGAGGCGCACGGATGGAAGGGCGCGCTCGTCGGCACCGGCTGGGGACGGCCCGACACCTTCACCGTCGCCACCGCGCTCGCCGCGCGGACCGAGACGTTCGAGCCGCTGGTCGCGATCCGTCCCGGATACTGGCGTCCGGCCCATTTCGCCTCCGCCGCGGCCTCGCTCGACCATCTGTCCGGAGGACGGTTGCGCGTCAATATCGTGTCCGGCAAGGACAATCTCGGCGCGTACGGCGAAGCCGAGGAAGATCAGGCCGATCGCTACGCCAGGACCAAGGAATTCCTCCAGCTCGTCCGCAAACTGTGGACCGAGGACAACGTCACCTTCCGCGGCGAGCACTACCGCGTCACCGATTCCACCGTGACCCCGAGGATCGCCCGGCGCGGCGAGCGGCGGCACCCGACGCTGTATTTCGGCGGCGCGTCCGAGGCCGCGCAGCGGGTGGCCGCGACCGAGGCCGACGTGCAACTGTTCTGGGGTGAGCCGCTCGCCGGTGTGCAGGAGCGGATCGAACACCTGCGGACGCTGAGCGCCGAACTCGGCCGCGAACACGCGCCGCTCGAATTCGGTTTGCGCGTCACCACTTTCGTCCGTGACACCACCGAGCAGGCCTGGGCAGAGGCGGAGGCGAAGGTCGCGGAGATGGCGAAGAACCAGCCCGATCCCGCGCAGAACCCGCACCGCCGCACCGCCGTCGGTCAGCAGCGACTGCTCGACCTGGCCGCGCGCGGCGATGTCATCGACGACAACCTCTACACCGCGCCCGGCCGATACGGCGGTGGCGGCGCGGGCACCACCTGGCTGGTCGGTTCGCCGGAGGATGTCGCCAAATCGCTGCGCAGATACCGCGACCTCGGCATCACGCATTTCGTACTCTCCGACACCCCGTATCTGCGGGAGATCGAGCGTCAGGGCGATCAACTGCTTCCGCTGCTCGGAGAGTGACGGCGGACAGCACCACCACCGCCCCTCCCCCGCAACGCGAATCGCAGCACTGGCGACGCCTGGTCGTCGTCTTCGCCATCACCCAGACCGTCGGGTACGGCGCGATGATCCAGGCGTTCACCGTGCTGCTCATCCCCATGTCGGAAGCCCTCGGCGTCTCGCGGACGGCGGTCACCGGCGCGGCCACGATCTCGACGCTGGTCGGCGCGCTCGCCGCGGTTCCGGTCGGCGCGCTGCTTGACCGATACGGCGGCAGGGTGCTCATGAGCACCGGTTCGGCGATCGGCGTCCTCGCCGTGGTGCTGTGGTCGCAGGCCGACAGCCCGGCTCAGCTCTATCTCGCGTTCACCCTCGTCGGGCTCGCCCTGGCGATGTCGACCTACGAGGCGGCGTTCGCGGTACTGGTCGTCGCGACCGACGCGAAACACCGCGACGGCGCGATCGTCGCGGTGACGATGATCTGCGGCCTCGCCACCAGCTTCTACTACTTCCTGGCCGGCTGGCTCGACGGCCATCTCGGCTGGCGCAACACCTTGCTCACCCTCGCCGCCGGTCTCGCGCTGATCGCCGTGCCCGCGCACCTGTGGGCGGTGCCGAGCACCGCCGCCCACACCGGCCGGGTCACGCAACGCAGCGGTGTCCCGGTCGGCAGCGCGCTGCGCGATCGCGACTTCTGGCTCCTGGTCATCGCTTTCGTGGCACAGAGCGGGTCGACCTCGGCCTTCCTGCTGATGATGGTGACCTACTTCCGCGATGTCGGGCATTCGGCGACGACCGCCGCCGCACTGCCGATCACGGTCGGTGTCGCCCAGATCTTCTCCCGGCTCGCACTGGCTCCGTTGGCCCGCCGCTACGGGATGACGCGGGTGACGGCGGTGTCGTTCGCCGTCCAGGGGCTCGGTCTGGTGCTGTTACCGCTGATGGGCACCTCGTTGGCGCTGACCATGTCCTGTGTCGTGGCGTTCGGACTCGGCTACGGGATCAGTGTCGTCGCGCGGCCCTCGATCGTCGCCGACACCTTCGGCGTCGCCCGTTTCGCGAGCATTCTGGCGGTGATGACGGTGCCGATCGCGCTGTCACGGGCCGGGGCTCCGCTCGCCGCGGCCTGGCTGAGCGACTGGCGGTTCCTGCTCCTGGTCGGTGCGGCGGCGCTGCTCGCGGCCGCGGCGTTGGTGCCGCTGTCCCTACCGGGTCGGGCCGGTAGGGACGACGCGATCCCGTCAGGCGGGCAGGCTGTCGGCGGCGCGCTCGCGATGCGGGAAGGGCAGACCGAACCGCTCCCGTAGCGTCGGCGCGGTGTATTCCTTCTGGAACAGGCCCCGCTCCTGGAGGATCGGCACCACCAGTCCGGTGAAATTCGGCAGGTCGATGGCGGTTTCCGCGGGCATGACGGTGAACCCGTCGGCCGTGCCCGCCTCGAACCACCCCGCCAGATCGTCGGCGACCTGTTCGGCCGAGCCGACGACCAACCGGTGCCCGGAACCGCCCGCACCGCGCTGGACGAGTTCGCGCGGAGTGCGCGGCCCCTCCGCGATGAGCGCGCGGGTGGAGATACCGAATCCGGTGGAAAACGCTCCGGCGGGAAGGGTTTCGGGCAGATCGTCGACCCCGATCGGATCGTCGGGGCCGAAACTGTCCTGCGGCAGACCGAGATTGGTCAGCAGCGCGGCGGTGAGCCGGTCGATGGGAAGCCGGTCGTAGAGTTCCTGTTCGCGGCGGCGGGCCTGTTCCTCGGTTGCCTCGACGAGCACCACGACGCCCAGGGAGATCTTCACGTCGTCGGGATGACGCCCGGCCGCCGCGGCGCGCTGCCGGATATCGTTGCGGAACGCGACCGCCTTCGCCCGGGTCTGCGCGACGGTGAACACGACGTCGGCGAAATCGCCCGCGAGTGTGAGTCCACCCTCGGACCCGCCCGCCTGCACCACCACCGGCCTGCCCTGCGGGCCGGGCGCGACCGGCAGCGGGCCCGCGACGGAGAAGAATTCGCCCTCGTGGTCGATCGGGTGGATCTTGCCGAGGTCGGCGTAGTGACCCGACTCCTTGTCCGCGACGAGCCACCCCGATTCCCAGCTGTCCCACAGCCGGGTGACGACATCGAGGAATTCCCAGGCCCGGCGATAGCGAGTCTCTTTGTCCGGATGTTCGGTCAGGCCGAAATTGGCTGCCGCGGCGGGGGTTCCGGTCGTGACGATATTGACCGCCGCCCTGCCCTTGGTGACGTGATCGAGCGCCTGGAAGCGCCGCGCGAGGTTGTAGGGCGAGTTGTAGGTGGTGGACGAGGTGATCACGACGCCGAGGTTCTCGGTCACCGCCGCCAGATTGCCGAGCAGCACCAGCGGGTCGATGCCGGTGCCCGGCGCTTCCTCGATCTCGCCGCGCAAGGCCGGACCGTCGCCGAGGAAGACCGCGTCGATCTTCGCGGCTTCGGCGATCTTCGCCAGCCGCTGGAAGTAGTCGATATCGAGGTAGGCGAGCGGATCGGCGTGCTCGCGCCGCCACGCGTGCCGGAAATGCCCCGGCGTCATCAGCGACAGATTGAGGTGGAATCCGGACATCGTCGACCTCTCGTATGTGAGCTACGGCAGGCGTGGTGATACGGGGACGCCGCGAGAACGGTTACCTGCCTGGGGTTCTCGCGGCGTCGTGTCGTCGGGCTCGGGACGGGTCAGAGGTTCAGACCGGTCCCGTGCACGCCGTGTTCCTCGATGAGGGCCAGTTCGTCGTCGGTGAAATCGGGGAATTCCACGGCGGCGATATTGTGGTCGAGTTGCGCGGTCGAACTCGCGCCGATCAGCGCCGAGGTGACTTCGGGCCTGCGCAGCACCCATTGCAGCGCCAGCTGGGCGAGCGACTGCCCGCGTGCCTCGGCGATCTTGTTCAGTTCGGAGGTGCGCTGCCGGTAGGTCTCGTCGATCACGTCGGGAGACAGGAAACTGCTGTTCTGCGCCCGCGCGCCCGCCGGAATCGTCTCCAGGTACTTGTCGGTGAGCAGACCCTGCGCCAGCGGCGAGTAGACGATCACGCCGAATCCGTCCTGGGCGGCGGTGTCGAGCAGTCCGTCGCGTTCGGGTCGCCGGTCGTAGATCGAATAGCGGGCCTGGTGGATCAGCAGCGGAACGCCTGCCTGCCGCAGCAGTTCGGCGGCCTCGTGGGTGCGCTCGGCCTGATAGTTGGAGATGCCGATGTAGAGCGCCTTGCCCTGTTCCACGGCGCTGACCAGCGCGCCGACCGATTCCTCCAGCGGCGTGGTGAGGTCGGGGCTGTGGTGGTAGAAGATGTCGACGTAGTCGGTGCCAAGATCCCGCAGGCTGTGGTCGAGCGAGGTGAGGATCGATTTGCGCGAGCCGCCGCGCAGGTACGGGCTCGGGCCGATGGGGTTGCCCGCCTTGGTCGACAGGATCAGCTCGTCACGGTAGGCCGCCAGATCCTTGGACAGGACGGCGCCGAAATTCTTCTGGGCGGCGCGATGCGGCGGACCGTAGCGGTCGGCGTTGTCGAAATGGGTGATGCCGAGATCGAAGGCGTGCAGGATGATCTCGCGCTGCGTGGCGAACGGGTAGTCGGTGCCGAACTTCTGCCACAACCCGAAGGAGAAGGCCGGGAGATCCAGGCCGGATCTGCCGGTGCGGCGGTAGGGAACCTTCTCGTAGCGGTCGGCCGCGGCGGCGTAGGTCAGGTCGTAGGGGCTCGAGCTCATCGGTATGTCGTCTTCCGTTCGATGTGTTGTCGGGTGGGAACTCAGAAGAGGCCGGTGGTCGGCGGTTCTTCGCCGGTCAGGTGATAGGCCCCGGCGACCGCGTCCTTCCACTGTCTCGGATTGTGATTGGCCGCGGTGCGGGAATTGCGCCAGTGCCGGTCGAAGCCGAGCGCGCGATCGGTGATCGAACCGCCTCCGACGTCGAAGAGCAGTTCGGCCGCGTTCAGCGCGGATTCGATGGCGATCGTTCCCGCCTGGGCGACGTGCACCGCGGCGGCCGCGCCCGCCTCGCGCGCGGCGGCGCCGGTCAGACCCCGGATCTCTTCGAGCGCCTCGGCCGCGAGCAGGACGACGGCCCGCGCCGCCTGCGCACGCGCGGCGATCCGGCCGATCGTCTCCCTGACATAGGGATCCTGCGCGCTCGTCGACGCGGAACTGTGCTTGATCGGCCGCGCCTTCTCCCGCACGTATCCGACCGCGTCGTCGAGGGCTCGCGCGGCGATCCCCGCCTGTACCGCCGCGAGATAGAGCTGGGCGAACGAACCCGCCCACGGATTGTCCGGCTGACTGTCGCCGAGCACGGTCACCTCGTCGTCGGACACCCGCACCTCGGTGAAGCGGGTGGTGCCGCTGGCGGTGAGCCGCTGGCCCACGGCGTCGAAATCGTCGAGCCGTTCCACCCCCGCGCGATCGAGCGGCACGGTGAAGCGCACCGGGGTGCCGTCCTCGGCCGACGCCTGGGTGGAGAACCAGGACGCGTAGAGACCGCCGGTGGAGTAGTACTTCTCGCCGGTGACCACCCAGCCCGCGCCCTCGCGGCGGGCGGTCGCGTTGGTCTGTCCGCTCGGGCCACCGGTACGCTCGTTCACGGTGCCCGCGAACAGATCCCGGTCACGCAGCCGGGCCAGGATCAGCTCGCGGTGCGGCAGGTCGGGTCGGCTCGCGACCTGGTTCGCGATCAGGAACGTGCTGCGCAAGGCCTGCGCGACACTGGAATCCGCGCGCGCCACGTCGATGATCACCTCGGTCACCTCGCGCAGCGATCCGCCCGCGCCGCCGTCGTCCTCGGCGATGCCGACGAGTCCGATTCCGGCGGCTGCCAGGGCCGCGACGTCGGCGAAGGCGTAGTCGCGGGTCTGTTCCCGCAGCGCGGCACTGTCGCCGAGACGGCGCAGGACCGGACCGATCGCGGCACGCACGCCGTCGACGGTGAGCACCGAATCCGTTGTCGCCGCCCCTGTTTCGGGTTCGGCGTGCAGGGCCGTCATCGCGAGGTCTCCGTCCGCTCGGCGGTGTCGGTGACCGACTGCCGGTTGCGGTAGTAGCCCGGTACCGGTGCGACATCGTTGACGAGGAAATTCCCGATCACCCTCGGCTTGTAGACCACCGGATTGTGCGAGGCGAGGGTTCTGGCGTTGCGCCAGTGCCGGTCCAGGTGGACGCTGTTGCGCGCCGCCGACGAGCCGACCGCGTCGAAAGCCCTGGTCGCCGCGTCGAGTACCGCTTCGATCACGGCGACCTGCGCCGCCGAGGTGTCGAGGTAGGCCCGGGTGAAATCGGCTTCGGCGCCGCCCGTGTGCGCGTCCTCCAGCCGTTGCGCGGCCAGCCGCAGCAGCGTCTCCGCGGTGAGCCTGCGGGTCTCCAGCAGGCCGATCACGCCGAGGACCTCGGGATCCTCGGTCGCCGTCTGCGTGAGGGCGTGCAGGCTCGTCCTGGTGCGCGCGCGAACGAGATCGACCGTCTCGGCGACGATGCTGCGCGCGATCCCCGTCAGATTCGCCAGGTGCACGATCTGCACGAACGAGTCGAGCCCGCGCAGCGATTCCTTGAAGGCACCGATATCACCGTGCGGCTCGACCGGCACATCGTCGAACAGTGTTGTGCCGCTGCCGGTCTGGCGCTGCCCGATCCCGTCCCAATCGTCGACGTGGGTGACGCCCGCGTGCCCGGCCGGAATGACGACGAAACCGCGCGTGCCCTTGTCGTCGGCCACCGCCGCGCGGATGTGATCGGCGAATCTGGCTCCGGTCGAATAGAACTTGGTGCCGGAGACGAAACGATCGCCGTTCTCGTCGGTGCGCACCCGCGTCGTCGTCGCACCCCATTCCCGCACCGCCGCGCCAGCGGCGACGGCCTCGGCGACCACGGCCGACGGCTCGGACTGGGCGTTGCCGAATACCGCGCCCGCGCCGACGCGGCGCAGCCAGTACTGCCTCACATCCTCGTCGATCTCCTCGCGCAGTATCTCGACGGTGGTGAAATGGCCGCGCCAGATCTGCGGGATATTCGAATCCGCCTGTCCCGCTTCGGCGAGCAGGTCGAACAGCGTCGGCAGGTCGACGTCGAACCCGCCGAATTCGACGGGAACCCGCAGCCGCCCGAATCCGGCGTCGGCCAGTTCCCGCACCAGTTCGTCGGGATGTTCGAAGGCCAGGTCGCGCGCACCGACACCGAGGGCGAGTTCGGCCAGCACCGACCGGATCCGCACCAGCGCGTGGTCCAGACGAGACGGAGCAGTCATGACAAACCTCCTACGGTGAGTTCGCGGCCCGCGATCGCGTCGATCAGTCGCACCGTGTACTCGTTGGCTGGATCGGAGAAGACCTGTTCCACCGCGCCCTGTTCGACGATGCGCCCGTGCCGCATCACCGCCACCCGATCCGAGATGGCGCGGACGACGGCGAGGTCGTGGGAGATGAACAGGTAGGTCAGGCCACGTTCCTCTTGCAGGGTGCGCAGCAGATCCAGGATCTGCGCCGCGACCGAGACGTCCAGTGCCGAGATCGGCTCGTCCAGGACGACGACCTTCGGTTCGAGGACCAGTGCCCGCGCTATCGCGACCCGTTGCCGTTGGCCGCCGGACAGTTCGCCGGGGTGGCGGTTCACGAAATCGGCGGGCAGCGCCGCGGCCTCCAGCGCGGCGACGACCCGGTCCAGGTCGGGACGCCGACCGCGTGGGCGACGGGTGGACCGGAACGAGCGCAACGGCTCCTCGACGACGTCGTACACGTCGAATCTCGGGTCGAACGACGAGAACGGATTCTGGTAGACGATCTGCACATCACGCCGCAGCGGCCGGAACCCACGTCGGCCGATCCGGGTGATGTCGTTGCCCAGCAAGGAGACTCGGCCCGAGGTCGCCTCGGTGAGTCCCGTCAGCACGCGGGCGGTGGTCGATTTGCCGCTGCCCGACTCGCCGACGAGGGAGAACGTCTCGCCCCGGCGCACCTCGAACGAGACGCCGTCGACCGCGGCGACGTCGCCGTATTCCTTGCGCAGTTCGGATACGTCGATGACAACGGCGCGGTCCTCCCCCACCGCCGCCCGGGTCCGCGTCCCGACGCGCCGCGCGGGCACGCTGTCGAGCAGTCGGCGGGTGTAGTCGTGGCCCGGATTCGCGACGACCCGCGCGGTCGGTCCCGCTTCGACGAGTCGGCCGTCGCGCATCACGCCGATGATGTCGGACCGGTCGGCGGCCACGCCGAGGTCGTGCGTCACCAGCACCAGAGCGGTGCCGGTGCGCACGCGGATGTCGTCGATCAGGTCGAGCACCTGTTTCTGCACGGTCGCGTCGAGGGCGGAGGTCGGCTCGTCGGCGATGATCAGATCCGGCTCGGCCGCCACCGCCGTCGCGATCAGCACCCGCTGGCGCATACCGCCGGAGAGTTCGTGCGGGTACTGCCGGAAGCGGCGTTCGACATCGTCGAAGCCGACCAGTTCGAACAGTTCGTGCACGCGCGCCCTTCGCGCCTCGGCGCCCAGGTCGGTATGCAGCAGCAACACGTCTTCGACCTGGTCGCCGACGCGGCGCACCGGGTCGAGCGAGACGGTCGGATCCTGCGGGATGAGACTCACCGCGCGGCCGCGGATCTCGCGCCAGCCCTTCGCCGACAGATCGGTGAGAACCTGGTCGCGGAAGGTGATGCGGCCGCCGATCACCTCCCCGTTGCCGGGGAGCAATCCGAGGACGGCGTGCGCGGTGGTGGTCTTGCCGGAGCCCGACTCCCCCACCAGTGCCAGCACCTGTCCCGGCCCCACCTCGAAGGACACGTCGTGGACGACCGGTTCGACACGCCGTTTCACGCGGTAGCCGACGCTGAGGTTCCGCACCGCGAGAACCGGAGCGGTCACGGCGGATTCGGTGACCGGGTGTTCGACGACGAGATGTTCGGGGACGACGCTCACGATGACGTCCTCCTGGTGATGTGGTGCGAGATGTGATTGGTCGCGAGGACGACGACCACGACGGTGAGTCCCGGCCACAGCGTCAACCAGCCACGGGTGGCGATGTAGTTGCGCCCGTCGGAGACCAGCCGCCCCCATTCCGGATCGGGCGGCTGCGCGCCGAGGCCGAGGAAACTCAGCGAGGCGATCCAGACGATGGCGATTCCGAACTGCACGGTGATCAGCGAGACGGTCGGCGCGATCGAATTCGGGATCACGTGGCGGCGCAGAATATCGAAAGTGGAAGCGCCGCTGGTGATCGCGGCCTCGACGTAATTGCTGGTGCGCGCCTTCATCACCTCCGAGCGGATCAACCGCGCGAAGGTCGCCGACACGGTCAGCCCGACCGCGACACCGGCCTGGAAGACCCCGAAGCCGAGCAGGACGACGATGGTGATCGCGAGCAGGAAACCCGGAATCGACAGCACCACGTCGATGATCCGCATCAGGACGCTGTCGGTGAATCCGGCGAACCATCCCGCGAGTACCCCGAGCAGGGTGCCGACCGCGACACCGACCGCGACCGCGACCGCCGATCCGGTCAGCGACGCGCGCGCACCGTAGACGACCCGACTGTAGAGGTCACGGCCGAGTTGGTCGGTGCCGAACCAGTGCTGCCCCGACGGGGGTTTCAGTTTGCTCGCCGGATCCACCGCCAACGGGTCGTAGGCGACGAACAGGCCCGGCACCAGCGCCCACAGCATCACCACGGCCACGACGGCGATCGCGAGCAGCAGACTCCAGTGTCCGCCCAACCAGCGCACGGCCGTGATCACGCGCTCGCGCGAACGCTTCTCGCTCGTGAGCGGCGTTGCCGCACCGGACTTCCCGGTCTCGACGACGGCGGTCACGGCATCGCCATTTCCGGCGGAAGACGGTGCGGCGTCGGCGCGACCACCCGGGCGACGGGTTTGCGTCCGCGGGTGCGGTGGACCCGCGTCACCCGCTGCGTCCTGCCGTCGATGAGCACGCGCGGGTCGACGAACGGGTAGATCAGGTCGACCGCGAGATTCACCAGGACATAGGCCGCCGTCGACAACAGCACCACGCCCTGCACGACCGGCAGGTCCTGGGTGTCGACGGCCCCGACCGTGAGCTGCCCGATACCGTCCCTGGCGTAGACCGATTCCGTCACGACCGACCCCGCGATCAACTCCCCGAGCGCCAACCCGAGCAGGGTCAACACCGGCAGCGACGAATTGCGCAGCACATCCTTGCGGAAGATGTACCCCTCGCCCGCTCCCTTCGCGTGCAGCACGTGGACGAACGGCGCGCGGCGGGTGGCGTGGATCGAGAGCGCGAAAACCTGTGAGATCGGCGCGGCGATCAACAGTCCCAACGTCGCGGCGGGGGCGATCAGTGCCAGGAGACTGCCGTCGTCGACCGAGGGGATCAGGTGGAACCGGAAGGACAGGAACTGGAGCGCCAGGATGCCGACGACGAAGGTCGGCACCGAGGCGAACAGCGCGGGCGCGGCGCCGAACAGGCCGCGCAACCACGCCCACGGCGCGTAGTTGCTCGCCAGCGCGACGACCACCGCGAAGAGCAGGCCGAAGACCAGACCGAGCGCGGTCAACCGCAGGGTGCTCGGAAGTACCTCGGCGAGCAATTGCGTGACGGGTTTGCCGTTGACGAGCGAATAGCCGAATTCCCCGGTCAGCACCCCGCGTATCCCGAGCAGATACTGCTCGAGGATCGGCCGGTCGAGGCCGTAGAACTCCAGCATGATCCGTCCGGCCTCCGGCGAGATCTGCGCGTCCGGATTCTGGATCCGGTTGTTGACCGAATCCCCCGGCAACGCGCTGAGCAGGACGAAGGACAGGGTGTAGGCGGCCAACAGCACCAGCACCGCCTGCCCCAGCCGTCTGACGACATAGCCGCGCATTCGCTCACCTTCCGTAACTGTTTTTCGACTGCCCCGGTCCGCCGCTACTCCGAGATCCAGGTGTCGTAGAGCCAGGTCCGCGCGGTGGACTCGGTACCGAATCCGTGCACGTTCGACGCGAGGCCGAACACCTGGGTCTCGTCGTAGAGCGGGATCACATAGCCCTCCGCGAACAGGTGATCCTCGATGGCTTGCACGGCCTTCGCCCGGGCCGCTGGATCGAAGGAGAAGGCCTGCGCGCGCACCAGTTCGTTCAATTTCTCGTCGGGTGTGGTGGCGTGCAGTTCGTTCGTGCCCGCGCTGTCGAACGCGGTCCGCAGCACATCGGGTTCGGCCCGCGAGGTCTGGCCCTGCACCAGCGCCCATTCGTCCGGGCGTGCGGTCTGGGTCGCCTCGTACTCGGTCAGCGACGTGCTGTGGATATTCAGCTCGACGCCCGCCTTCTTCCACTGCGATTGCAGCAGTTCCAGAACCGGTTGGGAGACCTGGTAATACGGCGCGACCCAGATCTCGAGCCGCAGACGCTTGCCGTCCTTGACCCGGATGCCGTCGGCGCCCTTCTTCCAGCCCGCCTGTTCGAGCAGTGACTCGGCCCTGCCCTGGTCGTAGCCCAGATACTTGGTCGCGTCACCGCGACTCGGCGTGCCCTGCACCAGAATGCTGGTCGGGATCGGGTAGCTCGGCGAGAGCACCGTCCGGTTGATCTCCTCGCGATTCGTGGCCGCCTGCAACGCGAGTCGCACATTCTTGTCGAGAATCGGCGCCGTGGAATCGAGCTGCACCGAGAGTTTGTTGGTCTGCCCCTGCACCGGGAAGGCGAGGATCTGACCGCCCGCGCCCGTCACCGACTCCTCGTCGTAGGGCGCGATATTGCGCGCGATATGGGCCTGGCCCGATTGCAGCGCGCCCACCCGCGTGCCTGCCTCGGGAACGGTCTTGAAGACGACGCGCTCGAGGTACGCCTTGCCCTGATGCGCCGATCCCTCCGGCGCCCAGTTGTAGTCCTCGCGCCGTTTCAGCGTGATTCCCGTTGTGCCGTCGACGGATTCGACGACGAAGGGACCGGAGCCGATCCAGTTCGCGGCGAGCCCCTGCCCGTTGAGATCCTTCTCCAGGAACGGTTTCGCCAGAATGGATCCCGCGCGGTAGAACGAGGCGACCTGGAGGAATCCCGCGTTCGGCTTGGTGAAGGAGATCTCCACCGTCAGCGGATCGATGACCTGGGCGCCCTGGTAATCGGAGAAGAAACGATCCGGCGGGATGCCGAGTCGCTGGTCGCCGAAGCCGTGCTGGTCGTAGTTCGCCTTGACGATCGCGGCGTCGACCGGGTCACCGTTGCTGAAGGTCACACCCTCGCGCAGCCGGAACCGGTACTTCAGTTTGTCGTCGCTGATCTCCCACGATGTCGCCAGCCACGGCTTGATCGCACCGGTTTTCGCGTCCTGCCAGGTCAGCCGCTCCGCCAGATTGTTGGTGACCTGACTGTTGGACCAGATCGAATTCGTGGGGAGCCACGCCGTGTACTGCACCGGATCGTAGAACTGCAAGGTCGAGCCGAAGACGGGTTCGCCCACGGAATCGCCCGACGAGGACGACGAGCCACCGCAGGCGGCCAGTGCCGTCGCGAGGGCGGTGGCCACCGCGGTCGTGGCCAGGAGTTTGCGGAATCGAATGTTCCTCATTGCGGTGGTGGGTCTTTCATCCGGATCGGACGCCGAACGGGTGGTCGCGCGTTGTCCAGTGAGTGGACCACCGACCGCCACCGCAGTGCGATGGGTCAGCTCACGATGATTGAAACCCGGCGACCGAGGCCGAGCCGACCGCCACCTATCGCTATCGGTCGCGCCGTTCCGATTCCGCGCGCGCGGCCCACAGCATGTGCTCGCGCGTCGCCCAGGATTTCGACACCGTACCGACGAGCATGCCGCGCATGGCTTCCCGATCGCGCAGCGCGTACACGAGATGGCCCGCGACCAGCAGGCCGAACGCGAGCGCGAACCAGTCGTGGACGAAGGTCGCGCCGGTGCGCCAGGTGAGCCGCGTCCAGTCGGGGAAGAACATGATCACCCCGGTCCCGAGCAGCACAAGAATCGATCCGGCGCTCAGCGCGGCGTTGAGTTTCTGCCCCGCGTTGAACTTCCCGACATCCGCACCGGAACGGCGGCGGGTTCTGGAGCGCAACCACCGATAGTCGGCCGGGGTGAAGCGGTTCAAGCGGCGCAGATCGGCGCGATAGGCCGCGGAAACCAGACCCGCGACCAACGGGATCGGCAAGGCGAAACCGCTCCAGACATGGACGGTTTCGACGATGTGCCGATTGCCGACCAGCACCGCGAGTGGGCCGTTGTAGAGGATGGCGGCGGTCACCACGCAACTGACGACCAGCAGTCCGGTCAGCCAGTGCACCGCGCGTTCGACCCGTCCGAACCGGTGCAGGCGGACCGCCCCGGATTCAGCCGGTCGGGTCATCGTCACGACCGTTCGAACTGCCGACCCACCCGTCGACGGCGTACCCGTTCTGCTCCCAGTAGCCGGGGATCACCTTCGCGGTCACCTCGATGCCGGACAGCCATTTCAGACTCTTGTACCCGTACATGGGGGCGACGTAGAGCCGGACCGGCCCGCCGTGGTCATGGGTGACCGGCCCGTCGATCATCTCCAGCGCGACCAGCACGTCGTCGCGGCGGGCCTGTTCGAGGGTCAGGCTCTCGGTGTACTCACCGTCGAACGAGGTGAATCTTACCGCCCGAGCCTCGTCGCGCACCCCGGCCGCGTCCAGGAGATCGGCCAGAAGTACTCCGCTCCACCGCACTTCGGGCACGCGCCACCCGGTGACGCATTGGAAATCCCGCACCAGCGTCGTCTGCGGCATGGCCCGCAGTTCCTCGAGCGTGTACCCGCGCGGCGCCCCGACCAGACCGGTGACATCGAGCCGATAGTTCCCGGCGTCGCGATGCGGGACGCTGTCGGTGACCGAGTAGAACCGGAACGAGTCACCGACCGGGATCAACCCGACCAAGCCGGTCGGATCGCGGTTGCCGATCGGTCCGAGTACCGCCGACAAACCGGTCTGCACGGTGGCGCCGCCGAGCACACCGGCCACCCCCGCCGCGAGTAATCCGAGGATCACGCGACGGCCGACCGGCGCGCCGGAGATATCCGGATCGGAGTCGTGCGCGGCGGCCATATTCCCAGTATCCCGGTTCCGGCACGGTCGTGACCTCCGGTCGTGTGCACACGGCCGACCGGTGGGTCGAATTGTCCGTATTTGCCACAGACGTGGTGCATAGGGCATCTTTAGAGGTAGGTGTGCCGGGAAGTCTGGTCGGCAACTCGATCCGAAACCACGGATCGGGTTCGATCAGTCATGGAGGCACCACACGATCACCCCGGCCCCGTTCCGTTTCCCCACCCCACTCGCGCATGTCACGATGGGCCTCGGGTGGGATCCCGTCCGTCGCAGAGGCCTGTTCGGCAGGAGCCGCAAGGACATCGACCTCAATGCCGCGGCACTGATGTTCGCGGGACCACGCCTGCTCGACGTCGCCTACCACGAGAAGCTGACCTCGAACGACGGCGCGGCACGGCACCTCGGTGACAGCGTCACCGGCGACGGTGACGGCGACAACGAGGTGATCGTCATCGACCTGACCGCGATGGACCCGCTCGTCACCACGATCTTCTTCGTCGTCAGCTGCTACTCCGGCCACACCTTGGATCAGGTCGAGAACGGCTTCTGCCGAATCACCGACAGCGTCACCGCCACCGAACTGATCCGATGCGATCTCGCGGACACCGGGCCGCATACCGGCGTCGTGGTCGCCAAATTGCAGTACCGCGAGGGTGATTGGGACTTCACCCCGATCATCGACCCCATCTCGGCTCGCCACCTGACCGACGCCATCCCCCACCTCGGAGACCACCTGGTCGAATCACACTGATTCACCCCGATCCGCTGTTCGGCAGCCGGGAGCCGGGAGCGCCGTCCGGCTTTCCCGAGCCGTCGGGCGAAACCGATGGGGTCGCGTCGAGAGCGCACCAGGTTCGGAAACCTGTGCGACCTCGAAGATCTCACTTCGACTCGATGCGGCCCAGAGACGAATTACCCTCCAGCAGTGCCGAACACGCCTGCTTCCAGCCGATGTCGTCGATGTCGAGGGCTTTCCGCAGGTAGGCCAGCGTGACCCGTTGGATCAGGTCGACCCGTTCCGGACTCTCGTCGGTCGTCTCGGCGGCTTCGTAGCCGGGGATTCCGCCGAGGGAGTGTTCGGCGCCGAACACTGTGAGCAGGCTCTTGCTGCCGGGGCTCGCGTGGTACGCGTCGGTGAGCCAGTCCGGTCCGCGAACCGTCAGCGGGGAGTCGTCGTGGTCGCCCGCGACCACCAGCGCCGGGGTGGTCATCGCCGCGAAACTCGGGTGCATGAACGGGAAATGCTCGGCGGCGAACGGGCTCAGGTCCGCACCTCCGTGTCCGGCGGTGGCCAGGAGGACACCTGCCGCGACGCGGGAATCGGACAGGTCGACGCCGTCCCCGCCGTCGGGTTCGTGGACGCGCGCTCCCAGGAGATTGCCCGCGGTCTGGCCGCCGAAGGAGTGGCCCGCCACCGCTATCCGGTCGCGATCGACCCGACCGGCGAGGCCGGGAACCGAGGTCTCCAACTGTTCGAGCCGGTCGAGCACGCGGGTCATATCCGCCACTCGCGACCGCCAGATCAGCGGTGTGCGGGGATCGTCGGGGGCGAGGCGCAGGGTCCGGGAGTCGAGGTGGGTCGGTTGGATCACCACGAAACCGTGCGCGGCCCAGAAGTCGGCGAGGGGGCCGTAGCCGTCCGACGACGAGCCGAAGCCGTGCGAGAAGACGAGCACGGGCAGTGCCTGCCCGGTCACCGGCGCGGATACTCGTACCCGCAGGTCATCACCTCGTTCCGGCGCGGGCAGGACGATCGGCTTCACCGACACGACCGGCGCGGGCGATTCGATACCCGCGATCATCGTTGTGTTCGACTGGTTCACGCAGAATTCCTTCCGAGATCTGTCCCGCTCGACGGGCGCAACGGCAGGGCCGTCGGCGCGATCTGACAGAATGGAGAAACGGGACGCTGTCACGTTTGACTATACGGGACACTGTCCCGTTTATCGACCGCGCCGCGAAAGAGAGGACGAGGTGAACGACGACCGCACCACCGAGGGCACGACCCGCCCCAGAAGGGCCGACGCACGGCGTAACGAGAAAGCGCTACTCGACGCGGCGGCGGCGGCGTTCGTCACCTCGGGTGTCGAGGTGCCGATCCGGGATATCGCGACCAGGGCGGGCGTCGGCACGGCCACGATCTACCGCCACTTCCCCACGCGCGCGGACCTCATCATCGCCGTCTACCGACACCAGGTGGACGCCCTCGCCGTGGACGGCCCCGAACTCCTGGCGACCAGCGCGACACCGTACGCCGCCCTGCGATCCTGGATCGACCGCTTCGTCGATTTCGTCATCACCAAACAGGGACTCGCCGCCGTACTCCAATCCGACGACCCCTGTTTCGACCCGCTGCACTCGTACTTCCTCGATCGACTGGTCCCCGTCTGCACCGAAATACTCGATGCCGCAGCCGCTTCCGGGGAGATCCGCCCCGATCTCGACGCCTACGAACTCATGCGCGGAGTCGGAAGCCTGTGCGCGGGCGCGAGTGCGAATCTGCGTTACGACGCACGGCGGCTTATCGAATTCTTGATCGCGGGACTTCGCCGGACCGAATGAACCGCGGGACGCTCCCATGCCGACGGATCCCAGCCGTCGGCACCCGGCAGTTCGGCCACTCCCGCGTGCTCGCCGCTCCGCATTCGCCCACTCGGGTGCCATCAGCCAGCAACTAGCAACTAGCAACTAGCAACTAGCAACTAGCAACTAGCAAGCGATTATGTGACTGACTATTCATAGCTCGCGACGAATGGCCAATTCTTGCCCCACCACTCGCCGAGCTAGCTTTCACCTGTAGCCGACAGTAGGCATAGCCTATAAACAAGGATTATCCGACTAACAGGCAGATGCGCGCCCATCCGAAGCCTCGTCATCCACAGTTCTAATAGCCCACCTGAGGCCATTAAGTTAGTATAAATTCTCTACCACCTGCCAGCGTGAGCACCTCGTGCTCCCGCACCGGGTGATGCTCAACTCAATGAGGAGTGGCGACGATGCACGGACTCACCAGACGTCTCGGATCGAGAGTCGAAAACGAACCGAAACCTGACCGGTCCCCGTCGACGACCAGAAGCGGGCGCTGAAATCATGTGTTCCGCAGCGCCTTTCGCCTCCGACCCGCCTACGTCGGAGAACGTATCGATCTACGACCGGATCGGCGGTCGCCGAGCCATCGAAGTCGTCGTCGAGGACTTCTACGCGCGCGTCCTCGACGACGCCGCACTGTCGGAGTTCTTCGCGGGCGTGAACATGGCACGCATGCGAGGACGTCAGGTCGAATTCTTCGTCGCCGCCCTCGGCGGTCCCGAACCGTATATCGGCCCCTCGATGAAACAGGTCCACCGAGGTCGCGGCATCACCCGGCACCATTTCGACCTGGTGGCCCACCACCTCGCGGACGCACTGTCGGCGGCGGGAGTACCTGCCGAGACGACCGGCCTGATCATCGCCGCCATCGCACCGTTGGCCGACGACATCGCCTCCGGCTGACCGCCACCCGAGGACTCGTCAGTCGACCCGGCACACGCGTGCGTGCGTCGACCGGTGGTCGTTACGAACCGTGCCGCACCGGCGAGGTATCGATCGCGCGCAACTGTTCGGGTTCGACGGCGCGCAGCACCGCGAGCGACGCCGTCACGGCGAGGTCGCAGGCCGCGTCGATATCGGCGCCCGCCACGATGACGGCACGGTAGGCGATATCGAGGCTGATCCCGAGGAGCATGGTGGCGAGGGTGTCGGCGCCGCCGTGGATGGGTGTCCCGCGTTCGGCGTAGTTCGCTCGCAACCGCTCGGCGATACGCGGTTCCAGGGCGGCCGAGAGCCGTCGCCCCGGATGGCTGTCGTCGTATCGGTTGTCGAGCAGTACCCGGAAGCCCTCGGGGTGTCGGCGCGCGTAGTCGAAGAGCGATTCGACCGAGTAACGGGCGCGCTGCCCGTACTGCATCGTCTCGCCGTTGTCGTAGATCTCGAACATCCAGGCGGTCAACGCCTCGAGTTCGCGTTCGATCACCGCGTCGACGAGTGCGTCGCGAGAACCGAAATGGGCGTAGAGGGTCACCCGGGAGGTGTCGGCGCGCTGCGCGATGGTGTCCATGGTGGTCCGGGCGACGCCGACTTCGGCGATCACCGCGCAGGCCGCGTCGAGCAGTTCGTTGTCGGTGGGGCGATTGCGGGTACTGCGACGTGCCGTCTTCCCGCGGTCCGGCTTTCCGGTCACGCTCCCCCTCCCTGGTGTGCCGCACGCCCTCGCCTGCGGTCTTCCGATCGAACGCGGCCACCGTGGTGGCCCGCGTCAGGTCATGGCGGGACCAACCGCGGATTCTCCGACATTACCGAAGTACGCCGCCTCGACCATATCCCGGCGATCACGCAACTCGGTCGCCGAACCCGACAGCGCGGCCCTGCCGTGGTGGAGCACCACCGCGGAGTCGGCGATCGACAGCGCCAGTTCGATATGTTGTTCGACCAGGACCACGGCCATGTGCTGGTCGTCGGCGATCACCCGCAGTCGCGGCAGCAGATCCTCGACCGCGATCGGTGAGAGCCCGAGGCTGAGTTCGTCGATGAGCAGGATTTTCGGCGCGCACAGCAACGCTTTCGCCAGCGCGAGCATCTGTTGTTCACCACCGGACAGGGTGCCGCACCGCCGCGAGCGCATGGACCCGAGCTTGGGGAAATAGTCCAGGACGTCGGCGATCGACGGACCGTGTTTGCGTCGGGCCAGGCGCAGGTTGTCGTCGACCGAAAGGCGGTGGAACACCCCGCGACTGTCGGGTACCAGGACGACGCCGCGGCGCGCGTTTCGCTCGACCCGTCGATCCAGCGGTTCGCCGAGCGCGGTGATGGTGCCCGAGAGCACCGGCAGCGCCCCGACCGAGGCGAGCAGGGTCGTGGTCTTGCCCGCGCCGTTGGGCCCCAACAGCGCGAGTATCTCACCCGGTCGCACCTGGGCATCCAGTTCGCGCACGGCGGGCACACCGCCGTACCCGACCGTGAGCTTATCGATGCGCAGCGCCGGATTCGTCTCGGACACAGGTACTTCGGCGATCGCCGAGCCGGTCATTCGGTCTCTCCTGCCGGTCGGGCGGCACTCGTCGTCGCCGTGGTTTCGCTCTCGCCCGGCCGGGCGGTGCCCAGATAGGCCGCGATCACACGGGGATCTTCTCGGATCAGGGCGGGCGCTCCGGCGGCGATGACGACGCCGAAGTCCAGCACATACAGTCGCGTACAGATGTCGAGGACCAGCGACATGTCGTGGTCGATGAGCAGCACACCGACGCCCGCCTCGGCGACCCGGCGCAAATGCCGTCCGAACTCCAGGCTTTCGTGCGTGTCCAACCCGGCGGCCGGTTCGTCGAGCAGCACCACCCTGGTGCCGCCGACCAGGGCGCGCGCCACGCCGACCAGTTTCTGCTGGCCGAGCGTCAATTCATCGGGACGCCGGGCGGCCACGCCCGGCACGCCCACCAATTCCAGTGCCGCGTCGACGGTTTCGCTCGGCAGCGCCGAACTTCCGAAGATATCGGAGAACAGCGTGCGCAGACCGGTCGGCGCGACGGCGACGGCGAGGTTCTGCGCGACCGTCAGATCCCCGAACAACTCCCCCGCCTGCCACGTCCTGGCCAGTCCGGCGCGGCGCCGGCGGTGCGGGCCGAGCTTGTCGAGTGCGACACCTTCGAGGCCGACATGTCCGGTGTACTCGGTGAATCCGGTGACGGCGTCGACGAATGTCGTCTTGCCCGCACCGTTGGGTCCGATCAAGCCGACGATCTCACCGGCGTCGACGGCGATATCGATATCGGTGTTCGCCACGACGCCGCCGTAGCGCACCGACAACCCCGACGTGCGCAGCAGAGGCGTCAGGTCATCCGACATGGGCCACTGCCTCCTTTCCGGTGTCTGCGACGGGTTCGGTGACCGGTTCTCGGGCCGGTCGACGCGAAAGAGTCGCGGTGAGAGACTCTTTCGCGGAGGCGAGCGCGCCCGCGATGCCGACGGGATTGAGCACCGCCATCAGCAGCAGTACCCCCGCGGCGATGAGGTCGTAGTACTCGCCGAGTTCGAGAGTCTGATTGAGGAATACGTAGCCGACGCCGAGCGGGCCGACCGTTCCCGCGAGGAACGCGCCCGAGACCGAGGTGATGCCGCCGACGTAGGTCATCGCCAGTACCGTCAATCCGATCATCACGGTGAACGATCCCGCCGAGAGCTGCCCTCGGCTGTAGCCGATCAGGCAGCCGCCGATACCGGCGAGGAAGGCCGAGACGGCGAAGCCGAGCAATTTCGTCGCCGCGACGTCGATGCCGACCGATGCGGCCGCGCGCTCGTTGGACCGCACCGCCAGCAGCGCGCGGCCGGTCGCACCGCCCATGATCCGCATCACCGCCAGCGTGCAGATCGCGACGACCACCAGCACCATCAGCGCGAAACGCAGGGTGACCAGGTCGGTGCCCTCGCGGACGCCCAGGTCGAGGCCGAACAGGGTCGGATCGGCGATGAGATTGCCCTGCGCGGGAGTCAGCGACGGGTTGTTGAACACGAAACTCTGGATCGCCAGCGCGGCGGCCAGGGTCACCACCGCCAGTTGCGCGCCGCGAATGCGCAGCGCGGGCACCCCGACCAGGACACCGAGCGCGGTGGCGGTCGCGGCCGCGGCGATCATTCCGAGCGGAAACGGCACGTGCCAGCCGTCGGACAACTTCGACAACGCGAATCCCGCGGTACCCGCGAAAGCCATACTGGCCAAGGAGATCTGACCGAGATACCCGGTCAGCAGCACCAGTGACAGCGCGATCAGCGACAGGATGATCGAGGTGACGACGCCGTAGCGCCACGTGCCCGTCGTCGAGACGATCGCGAGGACGGCGACCGTCAGGACCCCGGCCGTCGGCACGATCCTGATCCGCGGGATCCGCACCGCGGGCATCTTCACCGCCCCGAGCGAGCCGCGCGCGGGAATCCGGCCGCCGAGCAGGAACAGCGCGATCACGACGATCACGAAGGGCACCGCGTCACCGAGCCCGGCCTGCGCCCAGTTCGGCAACCAGTCCTTGGTGTCGATCCACAGCACGACCGCCTGGAAGGACCCCAGTCCCAACCCGGCCGCACAGGCGACCGCGAACGACGACAGCCGTCCGACCAGCGCCGCCGCCAGCGCCGGGATCACGTAGAAGGTGTAGCTCGTCTCGTTCAACCCGATGGTGTACGCGGCGAGTACCCCGATGAGCCCGCAGGCGGCGCCGGTCAGCGTCCACACGATCGCGGCGAGCCGATCGGGTGAGTATCCGGTCAGCCGGGCCGCGAGTTCGTCCTCCGAGCCCGCGCGGGTCGCGATACCGGCGGTGGTCAGGGTGAAATACGCGCGCAGGCCGACCGCGACGGCGATCGCGATCGCGGCGAGAACGAGATCGGACACATTGATCATCGCACCGGCCACCGTGACGGTGTTCTCCGGCAGAATCGGTGACGCGAAAAGGTTTTCGGTGTCGAACCGCAACCCGACCAGCGCCTGGATGAACAGCATCAACCCGACCGAGGCGACCACCTGCGCCAGTACCGGCGCGTGACGCAGCGGACGGAACACCACCAGGTGCGCCAGCAGCGCCCAGACCGCCGCCGAGGCGATTCCCAACGCGACCGCCGCCGCCATCGGCGTCGGATGCTCCTCGCTGCCGAATGCGAGACTGCCGATCGGCAGGACGAACGTCCCGTCGGTCCGCAGTGCCGCGACGACATACACCGCCCACAGCGCGAACGCGCCCTGCGCGAAATTGATGATTCCCGTCGCGGCGTGCACTCCTACCAGCGACGTGGCCAAGACGGCGTATACCGCGCCGACCGCGAGGCCGAGAAAGACGAACTGCAAGAACTGGCCCATGTGCCCTTATTTCTGTGGATGGCCGAGGCCGTGGCGGGTGGGCCGCCGAAAGTCCGGCGGCCCACCCCTCACGGTCATCCCCCGTCGATTACGCCGCGCCCGGAATCAGTTTCAGGACTTCGGGACTCGGGGTGATGTACCCGCCGGCAACCGGTGCCTGCTTCTTGTCCCCGGTGACCTCGAACAGCAGCATGTCCGTGGTGCAGTTCGGCGAGGTCGCCTTGCCGCAGGTCAGTTTCGGGCCGAGGAAGCTCTGGTAGTCGGTCAGGCTCTTGAGCGCGGTCAGGATCGAAGGACCGGTGAACTCGGCCGGGGCCGCCGAGGCCAGCCCCTGGGCGAAGTCGACCAGTAGCGAGAAGGTCCCGTAGGCGTAGAAACCGGCTGTGCCACCGGCGTTCTCGATGAATTTCTCGGCGGTCTTCAGATTGGATTTCGCGGGCTCGGGAGCCGAGTCGACGGCGGGCGGCAGCCACACCGGCGAATAGGACTGGGCGCCGACCGCCTGCGCGCCCATGATGTCGACGAATTCCGTGCAGGCCGCGAGAAATACGGTGCCCGAGTACTTCACGGACTTCAGCGCCTGTGCCAGCTTGTTACAGGTGTTGTCGTTGGGTGCGGTCATCAGACCGCCCGCGGCGGGTGAACCGTCCGCGATCGTCGACGCGAGCGCGGTGAAGTTCGGGCCGGTCGGCGGGTAGTACGCGCTCTTGACCTCGATGCCCAACTGCTTGCCCAGCGGAGTGAGCAGGTTGTCGAAGACCTGATGCGCCTGGGGCAGATCGGAATTCACCAGGGTCAAGGAGTTCTTCCCTGCCTGTTTGAGCGATTGCAGGAATCCGACCAGGAAGGCGGCGGGTGGCGGGCCGAAGAACACCCGGTTCTCCGGTACCGCGCCGGTCGCGGTATTGAACGGAATCTGGCCGACCAGCGGAATTCCCGCCGACGTCAGAATCGGCATGGCGGCGGACGATTCGGCGTTGTAGCCGTCGAGCGCCGCCACCACACCGGCCTGCACGAACTGGTTGGCGCACGAGATCGTCGACTCCGGCGAGGTGTTGTCGATACCGCAGTCGACCACCTCGATCGGATGTCCGCCGATTCCGCCGATCTGCTTGTTGATGTATTCGATCGCCGCGTTCTTGCCCGTCGTCACACCCGCCTGGGTCGCCGGGCCTTTCGACGGATTGAACAGGCCGACCTTGATCGGCGTGCCCGTGGCCTCGACGCCCGGGGCGATCGAGGTGCCACCGCCTGCCTCGGAACTGCTGTCGTCGCCGCACGAAACGACGGAGAACACGCACGCGGCGGCCAGCGCCGCCGCCGCGATTCGACCGGATCTACTACCCATGCTGAATGCCCTTCCAGGCCGGGTCGTGCCGGGCGATCAGCGCCGGGCACCCCGTCGAGCTACATGTTTCGACGCCGAATCGCACACTCGGCGATATCCGGCGACCCGATCCTGATTGTGATCTGGGCCACTAGAAGCTAACTCAGCCTTACACGAGTGTCAAGCTGAATCCCGACAGCAATTTCTCGGAGAAACACGAGGTGAGATGCCTTGTATCCCAGGCGATGAGTCGCGCCCGCGCGGCCCGGGGCGGGCCCGTGTCTAGCGCGCGGCCCTGGCCGCGAGCACGGCCGCGACCAACACCGTGACCCCCTCCGCGATCGCGGTGCCCCCGAGCGCGTGCGCGGCCGAGACCGTCGTCGCTCCGGCCAGACCGAGGAATACCGTCCCGAAGCAGGCGATGCCGACGACGATGCCCAACTGGACATTCGTGACCAGGATGCCGCTCGCATCGGCGGCCAGATCCCTCGGAATCCGGGCGAGTGTGCGCGTCATCAACGGGCTGAAGGCGAGGCCGTTGCCCAGTCCCATGAAACCGGACAGGATCAGCGCCGCGACCCCGAACTCCGCGCCGTCGCGCAACAGCATCCCCATCGCGACCATCGACACGGCGGCCACGACCAATCCGGCGGGAATGGTCCTCGCGTGCGACCGGGCCGGAAGGCGCTCCCAATACAGGCTTCCCAGCGCGAAGGTCAGGCCCATCGGTATGAAGAGCACTCCCGCGTGCAGGGCGCTGTAGCCGAGCGTGTTCTGCAAGTGGATGGCGATCACGAACATCCATCCGCCGAACGTCGCCATGACGACGAACAGCGTCGCCGCCGTGAGCAACAGCCGAGGCGCACGTAGTGCGCGTCGCGCGAAGAGCGGTTCCCCGCCACGCGCCGCCACCACCCGCTCGATCAGCAGGAACGCGCCGACCGCGATCACACTGGCCCCCAGGCTGATCCAGGTCCACAGCGGCCAATCCTGTTCGTGTCCCAGCACCAGCGGCAACACCAACAGCAGCACCGCGACCGTGAGCATCCCCAAGCCGGGGAGATCCACCGCACGGTGGTAGCGCACGGAATCGGCGGGCAGCACCTTCGGCGCGGCGACGAGCAGTGCCAGGCCGATCGGCACATTCACCAGAAAGACACCGCGCCAACCACTCTCGAACAGATCCGCGTACACGATCAGCCCGCCGAGCACCTGCCCGACCACCACACCGCCGGAAATGATCGCGGAGTACAGGCTCAGCGCCTTCGCGCGGGCGTTACCGGTGAAATCGCGCTGGATGAGCGTCATCACCTGCGGCACCATGGCCGCGGCCCCGATCCCCTGCGCGAATCGGAACACGATCAGCGCCGTCTCGTCCCACGCCAGACCACAGGCCAGCGATGCCGCCGTGAACGCGGCGAGCCCGGCGATGAAGACGCGGCGCTGACTGAACCGATCACCCAGCCGCGCACCCGTCACCAGGAGTACGGCATAGGCGATCACGTATCCGGCCACGATCAGTTGCAGCGACGATCCGCTGGTGCGCAGATCGCCGCGAATCGAGGGAATGGCGACATTGACGATGGAGGAGTCGAGCACCGCCATGAACTGTCCGGTGAGTATCACCGCGAGCAGCGCGACGGTACGGCGCGCGCCGTACCCGGTGGGCGTAGCCGCGGCGGTATTCGATACGGCCGAGGCCGGTTCGGGCGGCAAGGTCTGAGTCATGACCACGAGCATGCGTCTTCACCGGCACCGGTAACAGGAGCCCGGTGACACCGGTACCACCGACACCCGGATACGCGCGGCAGAACCCGCACCGGTAGTACGGCCACCCTGAAACGGGTACCGGTGCCACCTGGATAACCCTCGGCGATTCGGCGACGATCGAAGGATGACGGACACGGTGGACGCGGGCACCCTGCGTAAAGCCCGGCGTAGCGAACTCGGCGCATTCCTCAAGTCGCGCCGCGCGCGCATCACCCCCGGCGACGTCGGCCTCCCGCCCGGCCCACGCCGTCGCACCCCCGGCCTGCGGCGCGAGGAAGTCGCGCAACTGTCGGGGGTCGGCGTCACCTGGTACACCTGGCTCGAACAGGGCCGCAACATCAATGTCAGTGTGCAGGTGTTGAACGCGGTGGCACGGACACTGTCGCTCGATCCCGCGGAGAAGGCGCACCTGTATCGCTTGGCGGATGTGCCGACGGTACCCATGGCGCACGCGGACGCGGCGCTGCCCGAGGAATTGCAGGTGATCCTGGACCATCTCCAGCCGCTGCCCGCCGTCGTGTTGAGCGCGCGCTATGACGTGCTCGCGCACAACATCTCCTACGAGGCGCTGTGCCCGGGATTTCTGCTCGGTGAGCGCAACGTCGCCCGGCGAATCTTCCTGACTCCGGAATGCTGCAACGCCCATCGCCACAATTGGGATGATCTGCGGCGCATGGTCGGATATCTGCGCGGCGCGTACGCGAAGAATCTCGGCGATCCCGACTGGGAGCGGTTCATCTCCGAGTTATGTTCGGAGAGCGCGAGTTTCGCGGCGATCTGGGCGCGCAACGATGTGGCGAGCCCGGCGAGCCGCACCAAGCAGATCCGCAATCTCGCGGTCGGTGAGCTGGAGATGTTCTTGACCAGCATGTCGCTGCCGTCGGTTCCGCACGCGTGGATGCAGGTGTACACACCGACCGATGACGCGGCGTGGGAGAAGTTGCGTGAACTGCTGGCGATGAGCGAACAGGAACGCCATCGGCCGTGGAACGAGCACCGGGAGCGGTTCCACGCGGCCGCGGCGGGATAGGTTCCGCGCCGAGCGGTCGACGCTATCCGGCGGTCGCGGGGGCCGTACGCCGCCGCGACCGCCGGATTCACCCGGGATCCGGCCGAAAGACGCGGGGCGTCAGACGCTTTCGAGGATCGCGTCGACCCGCGGGTAGGTCGGATACTCGATGCCCGAGATGTATTGCACCGTGCGCACCACCTGGCACGAGTAACCGAATTCGTTGTCGTACCAGACATACAGGATCGCGGTGTCGCCCTCGACGATCGCGGCGTTGGCGTCGATGATCGATGCCGCGCGCGACCCGATGAAATCGGAGGACACCGCGTCGGTGGCGGCGGTGTAGTCGAGGTTGCGGCTCAACGGTCCGGTGAGCGAGACCTGTCGCAGGTACTCGAGCACCTCGCTCTTGTTCGTCTCCCGCTCGAGTTGCAGGTTCAGGATCGCGACGGAGACGTCGGGGGTGGGGACCCGGATCGAGTTGCCGGTGATCTTGGCCTTGAAATCGGGCATCGCCTTCGCGACCGCGGAAGCGGCGCCGGTTTCGGTGAGCACGAGATTGAACGGCGCGGAACGGCCGCGACGGTCCGCGCTGTGATAGTTGTCCAGCAGGTTCTGATCGTTGGTGAACGAGTGCACCGTCTCGACGTGGCCGCGGACGATACCGTACTCGTCGTCCATGGCCTTGAGCGGCGGAACGATCGCGTTGGTCGTGCAGGACGCGCACGAGAAGATCCGCTGCGACAGGTCCAGGCTGCGGTGATTGACGCCGTGCACGATATTCGGGACGTCACCCTTGCCGGGGGCGGTGAGAACGACCTTCGCGATACCGGGGCGCAGATGCTGCGACAGTCCATCCCGATCACGCCACTTGCCGGTGTTGTCGATCAGGATCGCGTCGTCGATCCCGTATTCGGTGTAGTCGATCGTCGTCGGATCGTCGCTGTAGATGAACTTGATCACGTTCCCGTTGGCGATGATCGTGTCGTTGTCGGTGTCGACCTTGATCGTGCCGTTGAACTGGCCGTGTACCGAATCCCGTCGCAGCAGCGACGCCCGCTTGGCGAGATCGCCGTCGCCGCCCCGGCGCACCACCACCGCGCGCACGTTCAACCCGTTGCCGGATCCGACCTTCTCGATCAGCAGGCGGGCGACCAAGCGGCCGATGCGGCCGAAACCGTAGAGGACGACATCCTTCGGGCCGGGAGGCTGCGCCTTGTTGCCGTTGGTGACGTCGACGAGGACCGAGGCGGTGAAATCGCGGATCGACAGTCCACGATCGTCGGCGCGGTAGGTCGTGACCAGGTGACCGAGGTCGATCTTGCACGGCCCGAGGTCCAGTTCGGCGAGCACCCGCAGGAAGGGCAGGGTCTCGTCCACCGACAGTTCCTCGCCCTCGATCTGCCTGGCGAAGCGGTGCGTGCGCAGAATGCTGATCACCGACTTGTTCACCAGCGATCGGCTGTGCAGCAGGACCGTCACGCCCTTCTCTCGATACAACGTGCCGATGATCGGACTCATCGCCTCGGCAGCGGCTTCCTGTGCGTTCCAGCGGTCAAGTTGTTCGGTAGTCAACGCAAGTCCTCGGGTTCGCTCGATGTGTTCGCCGACTCGACTCTAATCAGCGCCGCGATATCACCGAGGCCGGATACCCACCGGTGAGGTGGGCGTTTCACCGTCGACATCGTCCGCGACCGCGGACCGGAGGACTACTTCGGGGTGGGCCTCGGTCACACCAGCAGGGCCTTCGTCTCGGCGGCGGCGGGGTCGGCGAGCACTTCGGCGGTATGGCCGCGCTCGACCACCCTTCCGCGCGCGAGCACCACGATTCCCGGGCAATACCCGGCCACGACGCTCATGTCGTGGCTGACGACGAGAATGCCGATTCCTCTCTCGACGCGGGTGCGTTCGACCAATTCCATGATCGAACGCGCGGTCGCCGTGTCGAGGGCCGAGGTGATCTCGTCACAGACGAGGATCTCCGGTTCGGCGGCCAGGGCGCGCGCGATGGCGACACGCTGCCGCTGACCACCGGAGAGCTCGTCGGGATACCGGTGCAGCAGATCCTCGTCGAGTTCGACGCTGTCCAGCAGTTCCGCGGCACGCTCGGCGATCTCGGACCGCACGGACATCCCGGTCAGGCGCAGCGGCCGCGACAACGATTGCAGCACCATGTGTTTCGGGTTCAACGTGGACAGCGGATTCTGCGGGATCAGCTGTATGCGTCTGCGTTCACGGCGAGACCGGCGCGCACGCCCGACACCCAGTGCGCGACCGTCCACCTCGAGGGTGCCCGACGCCCCGGTGTGGATTCCCGCGAGCACCCGCGCGAACGTGGTCTTCCCCGCCCCCGACGGCCCGACGACCGCCACCGACTCCCCCTCGGGGATTTCCAGGTCGACCGCTTCCAGGAGTTTCCTGCGGCCGACCGTCGCCGATATCGCGCGCGCCCGCAGCGCCGGTGGCCCCGAGGTGACCGGATCGCGCAGCCGCGCAGCCGAATGCGCCAGCTCGGCGGGCGGCTCGCCGAGCGCGACGACCTGGTCGGCCAGTCGGTGCAGGATTTTCGTGTCGTGACCGGAAACCACCACGGCGACACCGTCATCGGTCGCGAGCGAACGCAGCAGATCGGCGATGCCGTTGCGCAATTCCCCGTGCAGGCCCGCGATCGGTTCGTCGACGACGAGCACCCCCACCTTGCGGGCCAGTGCCAACGCGAGCGCGACCCGCCGCTGTTCACCGCCGGAGAGTTCACCCGGACGCCTGCGCAGACAGTGCTCGGGCAATCCGACCCGGGCGAGCACAGTGCCCGGCACGAGATCGGTGGCTCGGTGCGCCGCTTCGCCGAGCAGCGAACGAATACGCATCGTCGGATTGAGCGCCGCGCCGGGATCCTGGCCGACGAAGGCGATGTTCTCCCGCCGGAAGGATTGCAGCGCGGTCGGACTCAACGCGAAGACGTCCTGTCCGGCGACGTGCACCGAACCACTCGTTCGTGTCGTCCCACTGGACAGATGACCCAGTACCGCGCGCATCAGCGTCGTCTTTCCGACACCGGACGGCCCGGTCAGCGCCGTCACCGATCCCTGCGCGACCCGAAGCGAAGTCGGCGCGAGCAGCACCGCGCCCGACACCGAACGAATCGACAGGTCCTCGACCGTCACCCCGCCGGTCATACGCCGCGCCGTCCACGTCCGAACGCCGCGACGGCGCTGTTCACGCTGACCGCGAGCAGACCGATCGCGAGACTGGGAGCCAGGACCGCGGCGGGATTGAGCAGGATCCCCGACGCGTTCTCGCGGACCATCACCGCCCAGTTGGCGTCGCCGAGGGTGGTGGGAAGTTGCAGGAAAGCCGCGGTACTCACGAGATACATCGCCTCCACGAATCGTAATCCCAACTGGGTCAGCAGTGTTTCGCGCAGATTCGGCAGCACTTCCCGAAAGACGAGATAGCTCAACCGTTCTCCGCGAGCCTGCGCCGCCTCGATGAATCCGGAGGCCGCGACACCGGAGGCCGCGGCGGCGAACACGCGCGCGGAATACGGGGTACCGGCGATCACCGAGACGACGACCAATCCGACGGCGCCGGATTCGGGCCAGGAGAGCATGAACAGCAGAATCGCCAGCACCGGGGGCAGCAGCATGCCCAGGTCGGCGGTCCGCTCGATCCACGAGCCGGTCCTCGGATACAGGGCCGCGATCGACCCGAGGATCGCGGCGAACGCCGTGACGAACACGGCGATGGTCGCGCCGAGCAGCAGCAATCCCCAACCGCCGCACAACAGCTGGCTCATGACGTCGCGCCCGAGCCGGTCGCCGCCGAGCCATGCGCCCTCGCCCGGTTTCTCGAACGAGATGCCGACAGGGTGGTCGACCGAATTCGGCGCGAGGGCTGGACCGACCACCGCCACCGCGACGACGAGGGCCGCGGGCAGTACGGCGAGCCACCACCGTCGGGAGCTGGTCGACGTCGTCACGGCCGACCTCGATTCGACCAGGCGCGAACGGCATCGGCCATCAGCAGGACACACATGATCGTCGTTCCCGTCAGTGCCACGACGGCCGCGACGAGGGCGGTGTCACGGTCGGAGACCGATCCCGCGACCATCGCGCCCATCCCCGGGTAGTTGAATATCGTCTCGACGACGAGCGCACCGCCGAACAGGGTGCCGACCGAGGTCGCGAACGACGCCGCGATGGTCGGCAGCGCGAACGGCAGCACATGGCGCAGCAGGACCGTTCGCTCGTCGAGGCCGTTCAGGACGGCGCTCTCCACATGCGGCGCGGAGGCGGCATCGGCCAGCGCGCCGCGCACCACGCGCACATTCCAGCCCGCCTGCGGTATCGCCAGCGCGAGCACGGGCAGGATCAGCATCTCCGCGCTCGCCGGATACCCCGATCGATCGGTGAAAGTGACCGCGGGCAGCCAATCCAGCCAGAGCGAGAAGACCAGAACCAGCAGGGTCGCGACCACGAATTCGGGAACGGCGATCACGAACGCGGACCCCGGTTGCAGCAGACGAGCGGCGGTGCTCGTGGGCCGCGCGGCCCACCACAGGCCGAGCAGCAGCGAGACCACCACCGTGACCGCGAGCGCGATCGACGCCAGCAGCAGGGTCTGCGGGAATTTGGCGGCCAACAGGTCGTTCACCGATTGGCCGCGGGCCGTTGTGCCGAAATCGCCGGTGGCGGCCCCGCTGAACCAATTCCAGAACCGGACCGGCAACGGCCGGTCGAGTCCCAGCTCACGCTCCTTCGCCGCGATCCGTTCGGGCCCCGCGTCACGTCCGAGCACCGCTCGCGCCGCGTTACCCGGCAGGAGATCGACCACGACGAAGACGAGGGCGAGCAGTGCGACGAGCAGACCCACTCGTCGCACCACCAGTCCGGAGACTGCGATCAACTCGACAACCACACTCGTTCGAGCTGCACGCGGCCGTAGCCTCCCAGTTTCGGCAGATCCTGGACCGACCTGGCGGCGACGTCGATTCCGTCCGCCATGCCCCACACGATGTAACCACCGCGGTCGTACTGGATCTTCTGGATCGCCTTGCTCGCCTCGGTGAACTTCGCGCCCGCGGGCGCGGCCAGAGCGTCGGTGTAGGCCTTGTCGAAGGCCGCGTCCTTGAAATTCGTCTCGTTCCACTTCGTCCGCGAGGTCAAGACCTTGCTGGCGTAGAACATCACCGAGTCGTTGGTGCCCCAGTTCACCGTGTACAGCGGCGCTTTCAGCCAGGTCTCGTCGTAGAAGGCGTTGGCTTCCTGGACGACGACCTCGAGTTTCACGCCGATGTCCTGGATCTGGCGGGCGAAGACCTTGGCCGACTCCACCTCGCCCGCCGCCTCGGACTTGGTGACCAGCGGATAGGTCTTGCCGGTATCGAATTTCGCGTCCGCGAGTAGCTGCCTGGCCCGGTCGACGTCACGTTTGCGCTGTGCGAGCGCGGTGTCGTAGGTCGGATCACCGGTGCCGAGAACGTCGTTCGCGACGGCGCCGTAGCCCGAGAGAACCTGGGCCACCATGCCTTCGCGATCCACGCCGAGACGCAGCGCCTCACGGACACGCGGATCGGCGAACGGACCGTCGGAGGTACGCATCGCGATCACGACGGCTATATCGTTCGGACGCCGGATGACCTGGAGATCACCCCGGGCCTCGGCCGTGCGCCCCGCCACCGCTCCGACGCTGGATGCCACATCGATCTGTCCTGCCATGACCGCGTTCGCCATGGATTCGGGGCTCTCGAACAGCGTGACCTCGATCGCGTCGAGCAGGGGCGCGCCACCGTGCCACTTGTCGTTACGGACCAGGCGAGCGTTGCCGTTGGTGTAGGACTCGAGTTCGAACGGCCCGCTGCCGATACCCTTGCTGTAGTCCGTTGTCCCCTTGGGCACCACGAAGGTCATCAATCGCAGCAGCAACGGCAGCTGACTGTTGGGACCGGCGGTCGTCAGCACCACCGCGTTCGGGCCCGCCGGATTGATATCGTTCACCGACGCGACGGGCACCTTGGTCTCGCCCGCCACCTCGCGCAGTGTGCGCAGCGACCACACCACGTCGTCCGAGGTGACGGGGCGGCCGTCGTGGAACGCGGCGCCTTCCGCGATCGTGAAGGTCCAATTCCGCTGTTCGGCATCGGATTCCCATTTCGACGCCAGGCGCGGCGCGACATTCGGGTCGTTTCCCGGAACGGTCAGCGGGTCGTAGATCAGCGACATGATCAGGAAGTCGCTCTCGTTGCTGATGGTGGCGTAGGGATCACGCTCGGTCTTCGACGACTTTCCGATCGCGCCGATACGCAATGTGCCGCCGGATTCGGGAGAGCCACCCGACGACGATCTGGAATTGTCTCCACAGCCCGCGATCGCCAGTATGGCGCTCATTCCGAGGCCCGTCTTGAAGAGATTGCGCCTGTTCAAATCCACTGCTCGACCTCACCCATACTCACGCTACAACAAAGGTTAGCCTCCGCTAACTCAGATGAGGCTAACCTCCGAACGACCCGGCTGGCAACAGATTCGGCCGCACAGGCACGATCGTGATACGAGATATCAAGGGGCAGAGCATGACAATTCGGGTCGCTACCGAAAAATGTTGCACCCCAGCCGGAAATGCGACGATATCGAATTGCTCGCACACCGATATGGCGCATTGTCCGATGCGCCGATCCGAAGACCTCGCGCAGACAACGCGCCGACGGAATTCGACTATTCGGCCGCGTCGGTGATCACGGACGCGGCCGTGTCGACGAGCCGTGAATCGACAGGACGATCGCCTGAACGGCACTCTGTCGGCTCCTCGAAATCGGTGTGGCAAGTTCCGCTATCGCACCTCCGTCGATCGATACGTCGTCGATCCGCGCGCCGGGCTCGTCCCGGCAGAACGACCGCGCCCGAACCACGTTCGCGGTCCCGCGACAGCAGTATCCGACCGATGACCCGCGCGAGGAGGACGACCGGATAATTCAGAGCCATCTCGTGACCTCGGGAACTCCCACAGCGCACGGCCGGACGCCGCGCAGCCGGGGTTCACCGTGTCCGTCACGGCCGCGACCGTACCGATCGACAGCTGTGACGACGCTGAGAGACGATCCGGCCCACCGCTTGCCAGCGTGGGTATGTATGCGATATGGCGCGGCGCCGGTCGACGTCCGGGGGTGTGCCCATATATCCGGGGCCTCGATCTCGCGCGCCATCCGCCCTACGATTCAGCGAAGCGGCCACGAAAGCCGTTCGGAGGCAGGGGCATTCCATGCGTTGGAACACGATCAGAACGATATCGGCCGTCGCGGGCGCACTGCTGACGGTTTCCCTGGCCGGACCGTTGGCCCCGGCGTCGGCCGAGGTCACCGGCGACGGCCCGTTGCCCGCGCCGTCGGCATCGTGCTCGACCTCGCCGACCGGCGGGAGCGTCGAGCGCCCCCTCGTCCACGAGGGTGAGTCGAGGCCGTACCGACTGTTCGTTCCCAGCGGCCTGACCGGGCCCGCGCCGCTGATCGTGGCGGTACACGGCGGGCAGAGCAGCCCGTCGATCTTCGAGCCCCAGACCGGCTGGAACTCCTTCGCGGAGACCAACAAGGTCATCGTGGCCTATCCGCGGGGCAGCAAGAGCGAGGGCGCCGGCAAGTGGGCGTGGGAATTCGCGAGAAATGTCGGTCCCGACGTCTCTTTCCTGCGCAAAGTCGTCCACGACGTCGCCGTCTCCTACTGTGTGCTCCCGAAACGGGTTCACTTCGCCGGCCACTCCAACGGCGGCCAGATGACCTCCCGAATGGCATGTGACGCAGCGGATCTGATCGCCTCGGCCGCGGTCTGGGCAGGCCCCAAGGGCGCCTGGGACCTCGCCGATTGCCCCGCCTCGCGCAAGATCGCCTTCGGCGTGATGCTCAACGACAACGACCCCGTCGTGTGGCAGTGGATAGCCGAGCAGCATCGCGACCACTGGCGACAGATGAACAACTGCGGAACCGAACACGGTGAAACCGGCCCCGGCGTACTCACCGGACAACGATTCGACTGCGCCGCGGGAACTTCGGTGATCTACCGACTCTACGACGGTCCCGACGACGTATCCCAGGCCCACGTGTGGCCCAGCGGCGCGCGCGGCACCGACGTCCGCGCCCGAATGTGGTCACTGTTCACCGCCAACCCACTCCCCTGATCGACACCGATAGCGGCACAGTCGATCTCGCTATCCTCGCCAACGGAATATCGAGCGGTCCGATCGGACTCGGCATATGCGCGGCAATCGAGGCTGATAGGTTGCGCAACCTCACTCGTTCAACCTGTTCTGCCGCACCTCATCGGTGAACTGATCGGCGATGCGTCGAGCGCGGTGCGGGGTCCAGAACATCGAGGATCGTGCCCAATTCGCGATCGAACGGTTCCGTTCGTGATTTCGCCATCGAATCGGCCGATTGCGTGGCGTAGCGATAGTGCGGGCGCGGATACGCGCACCACCGCCTCGGCGGTCGGCAATAACTGGCGCATCCACTCGTGTTCACCGGACGTCGGCTGCACGGACCGCGATGCCCTCGAGAAGCGCGCGCAGGCTCCATTCGAACTGGTCGGCCGAAATCCATTGGGCCATCACGTCGACACTCGCCGCTGTGCGTGGCCAGCGCACGGCGTCGACAGCCTCGAACGCCTCGCGACGCGCCGCGACGCGGTCCGGCACCGGGTGTATCGGCGGCTTGCCGTCGGTCTCGGCGACTTCCAGGGCAACCGCGCCGATGACCTGCACCATGATCGAGTAAGCCGCGCGCGCCGCGCCGGGCTCGGAGAGTCCGGCACGAGCCAGACATCCCAGGAGGGCTTCACCGAGGTCGGTTGCGGCCGGGCCGTCCATCGGCGCGCTCATAAGCAGGGTCGCCACGGCCGGATGGTCGAGCAGCAAGATCCGCAACGCATGCGCGAATTCGACAACGGCCGTGGACCATTCCTTGTCCGGATCGGTGAGCGGATCGAGTGCGGCCGCGCCGAGCACGCGTTCGACAACGGCGCGTTCGAGATCGGCGCGGCTGGCGACATAGGTGTAGACCGCGTTCGGATTGACCCCGAGCCGGGTGGCGACCGAACGGATCGATACCGCGCTCATCCCGCGCTCGTCCAGCAGTTCCAGCGCGGCGTCGACCACGTGCTCCTCGGTGAAGGCGCGTCTGGTCGGCCTGATGCGTCGCCCCTCGGGTGTTGACTTCATTCCCACCACCCGTTTGACTGTACCCCGTACAGCTATCTGTACCCCGTACAGCCAGAATCGAGAGCGCCATGTCACCCCGCCCCTTCCCAACCATCGCTCTGCTCATTGCCGCACCCCTCACGCTCGACCTCGCGTTCATCGGCCTCGGCGCGGTCTTCGACTACCCCGATGTCCTGGGCGAACCCGGATTCACCGTGCTCGCGACCTTCCGCGCGAACCAGACCGCGATCGTCACCTGGTTCTGCGTGCTCGCTACGGCCGCCCTCACCCTGGCACCGCTGGCGGTCCTCATCGGTCGGCTCGAACGCAGCGCGAGCATGCGCGCCGCAGTCGGCCTCGGCATCGCTGCCTCGCTCGTCCAGGCCGTCGGCCTGCTGCGCTGGCCGCTATTGGCGCCTGGTCTCGCAGACCGGGCCGCCGCCGAAGGACCCGATTCCCCCGCCGTGCAGACCTTCGAGACACTCGGCATGGTTCTCGGCACAGCACTCGGCGAAACTCTCGGCTACACACTGACCGCCACGTGGACGGTCTGCGTCGCCTTCGCCCTGCGCGGCAGCCTGCCGCGCTGGTTCACCGCGTGGGCCCTGGCCTCGGCCGCGCTCATCGCCACCGGAGTACTCGCCCCGCTGGACAATCCGCTGCCCGGCCTCGCCAACTTTCTCGGCTACATATTGTGGAGCGGCTGGCTGCTTACCTTCGCTGTACTACTCGCCCTCGGGCGCCACCGTCAGGGACAGGTCGCGAACCGCGAAGTACGCATCGACGCCCGCGGTGCGCGCCGACTGGACAATCCGCCTCGAAAGCGAGCTGTGGTCAGCGCTATGAACACCACAAAGTTGCGGATTCTTCGCGCATTGTGTGTTGTTGAGGTGTGACCAACACTTCCGGAGACGCGTATCCCCTCGCGGACACGATGAATACCTCCGTCGCAACGCACGACGGTGCGACGGTGCTGACGGTGGCCGGCGAGGTCGACCTGGCGACGGCGCCCGCGCTGGAGACGGCGATCGAGGGTGTGCTCGCCACCAAACCCGGCACCCTGATCATCGACCTGTCCGGGGTCAGTTTCCTGGCTTCGGCGGGGATGGCGGCCCTGGTCGCCGCGCATCAGCGGGCCGGGGAGGCCACGACCATCGCGGTCGTCGCCGAGGGGCCCGCCACCAGTCGCCAGCTCAAGATGACCAGCCTGGATCAGGTCTTCGCGCTGCATTCCACCTTGGAAGCGGCGCTGGACAGCGTGCGGGGCAGCTGACCCACCGAACGAATCGAGGCCGCCCCGGTCGAATCCGGGGCGGCCTCGTTCTTCGCGTGCGGATCAGACGAGCGAGCGCAGCTCTTCGATCAGTTTCACCCGTTCGGCGGGGGTGGCGGCCATCGGCATCACGTTCAGCACGGTGACACCGGCCTCGCGGAACGCGGCGATCCGTTCCTTGACGTACCCGGCCGGACCGACCAGCGAGATGTCGCGCACCAACTGGTCGGGCACGACCTTGACGGCCTCTTCTTTCTTGCCCGCCAGGTAGAGCTCCTGGATGCGGTCGGCTTCGGCGCCGTATCCGTATCGGGTGGCCAGGTCGTGGTAGAAGTTCTTGCCTTTCGCGCCCATTCCGCCGATGTAGAGCGCGAGGTGCGGTTTGACGAATTCCAGCAGCGGCGTCACGTTCTCGCCGATGGCCAGCGCCGGACCCGCGAAAACATCCAGGTCACCGAGGATCGGGTCGCGCTTGGCCTGGCCTGCGGCCAGGGATTCGCCCCAGATCTCCCCGGCCTTCTCCGGCAGGAAGAAGATGGGCTGCCAGCCCTCGGCGATCTCGGCGGCCAACTCGACGTTCTTGGGGCCGAGGGCGGCGAGCAGCACCGGGACGCGCTCGCGGACCGGGTGGTTGATCAGCTTCAGCGGTTTGCCCAGGCCGGTGCCGCGCTCGGCGGGCAGCGGGATCTGGTAGTACTTGCCCTGGTATTCGAGTTTCTCCCGGCGCCACACCTTGCGGCAGATCTCGACCAGTTCCCTGGTTCGCCCGATCGGCGCGTCGTAGGCGACGCCGTGGAAACCCTCGATGACCTGCGGCCCGGAGGCGCCGAGGCCGAGCAGGAAACGGCCGTCGGACACGAAGTCCAGGCCTGCCGCCGTCATCGCGGTCAGGCTCGGCGTGCGGGTGTAGATCTGGAGGATGCCCGAGGCGAGTTGCAGACGCTCGGTCTTGGCGGCGAGGGACCCGAGCGCGCTGACCGCGTCGAAGGAGTAGGCCTCGGGAACGAACACGACGTCGAGTCCGGCGCGCTCCAAATCGGCCACCTCGGCCGCTGCCTCCTTGAAGCCCCCCGAGTAGTTGATGCTCAATCCGATCCGCATGGCATTGAACATAACCGCAGCTACGGGCAGAGCCCGCATCGGCACGGCCCGAACACCCCGGCGCGGGCCGCTCGCGGCGCGCGACCCGGTAGGTTGAAGCTGTAGCGTCCGCGTCGCAGAACGAAAGGCAACAATTCCGTGTCGCAGTCAAGCACGTCGTACCAGGACACTGCGTCCTCCTTCGGCGGGGTCGCCCTCGCGCAGTACCTGTCCGAGCTGGCCGCCAAGGTTCCCGCGCCCGGTGGCGGCGCGGTCGCGGCACTGCACGCGGCACAGGGCGCGGCGCTGGTCGCGATGGTCGCGCGCTACACGACCAGGGCCAAGGACGCCGAGCATCGCCCCGTCGTGGATCGCCTCATCGACGCCGCCGACGCCGCCCGCGAACGCGCGCTCGCCCTGGCCGACGCCGACGCCGCCGCGTTCACCGCGGTCGGAAACGCCTACAAACTGCCGAAGACCACCGAGGCCGAGACCGCCGCCCGCACCGCGGCGATCACGGTGGCGCTGATCGAGGCCGCGCGGGTGCCCGCCGCCGTCGTCGACGAAGCCGACGAGGTGCTGTCACTGGCCGCGGAACTGCTGCCGATCGGCAATCCGAACGTGGTGACCGATATCGGAGCGGCGGCCGACGCCGCCCGCGCCGCCGCCACCAGTTCCCAGCTCAACATCGAGATCAATGTGGCCTCGCTGCCCGCCGAGCACGGTGACCGTTTCGCCCCGACCCTGCTGCGCATCGATGAGATCTGCGCCCGCGCCGACGCCCTGCACGCGGACGTCCTGCACGTCGTCCGGGGCTGAGCGGACCCCGCCGAATCATCGGGGCCTAACGAGGGATCCCGGTCAGCCCAGTCCGAGTTGCAGAAGCAGCGACGCCTGGTTCAGATATTGGCGATCGCGGGTGACCATGCCCCATTCGTCCACTTCGAGAACTTTCGCGTAGGACAACTCGAACGGATTACCGGTGGCGGGTAACAGCACCTTGCCGTCGAGGACGAAGGCGCCGGTGGCGGTCGCGCGGCCGACCAGTTCGTAGACGACCGAGGATCGCGTGGCGTGCACGTGGCCGACTTCCTCGGTGTAGTCGGGGAACGCGTAGAACCAGGCGCGGCTCCACCGCAGCGTCTCCTCCTGATTCATCCGGTAGCCGATGCCGGTGTCGAAGAGATAGTCCCGCGCGCAGGTGTCCGCCCAGTCTTCCCATCGCTGTGTGCTCCACGCTTGCTGAACTCGACGCTGCACACCGGTCACCGCGTCCGGATCCACTTCCCACTCCCCTCGATACGAACGACCGTGTTTCATCCTTGTTCGGGCGGGATGCAGGGTCAAGTTCGCCGATCGACCCCTGGCGTTCGCAAATCCGAAACAGGACTGTCACGTTCGGGTCGACGGTGTTGATCATGCTGACGTAGACTGAATTTCCGCCTACCACACCCGTCTCGAAAGGGGTGGATATCTATGAGGGGCGCATTAAGACAAATGTTCCTCGCCTCGGTGGTCATCGCTCTGGCCACCTTCGGGTCCGGTGCGGCGGCAGCGACACTGATCGGAAAACCTCCGGTGGACACGGTTGCGGCGATTTCGCCGGCGGTCGGTCAGACGGTAGGTATCGCGCATCCCGTGACCGTCCGTTTCGCCGCTCCCGTCGCCGACCGGGCCCGCGCCGAGAGCAAACTCGGAGTGAGTTCCCACCGACCGCTCGCGGGCACCTATTCGTGGGTCGGTGACACCGAACTGACGTGGACGCCCGATGAATTCCTGCCCGCGCGTTCGCCGATCACCGTGCAATTCGGCAATTCGCGCAGCGAGTTCACGACCAACGCGGGCGTGGTGGCCGAGGGCGACATGTCCGCGCACACCTTCACCGTCAGTGTCGGCGGCAAGGTGCAGTGGGTCATGCCCGCGTCGTTCGGCAAACCCGGATGGGAGACGCCGGTCGGCACCTATCCCGTGCTGGAGAAGTTCCGCTCGGTGGTGTTCGACTCCCGCACCATCGGCATTCCGCTGAATTCCGCGGAAGGCTATTACATCAACGGCGAGTACGCCGAAAGGCTCACCTGGGGTGGGGTATTCGTGCACTCCGCGCCCTGGTCGGTCGATTCGCAGGGCTATGCCAACGTCAGCCACGGATGCGTGAACCTGTCCGCGGAGGACGCGGCCTGGTACTACCAGAACGTCGGCGTCGGCGATCCGGTGACACTGCACTGGTGAGGACTCCGACGAGGATCGGCGAACGCTCGCGTGCCGCCGATCCTCGTGGTGTGTGCGCACTTTCGATTCTCACGCGGCGGTGAGCACCGTCTGGTCGCGGGCCACGAGTTCGGCGTAACGTCCGCCCTTGCTCATCAATTCCTCGTGGGTGCCGCGTTCGGCGACCCGGCCGTGGTCGAGGACCACGATCTGGTCCGCGCCGCGGATCGTCGACAACCGGTGGGCGATGGTGATGGTGGTGCGCCCCGTCGACAGCGCGTCGATGGCGGCCTGCACCTCGCGTTCGGTGTGGGTGTCCAGCGCGCTGGTCGCCTCGTCCAGGATGAGGATCGGCGGATCGCGCAGGATCGCCCGGGCCACCGCGAGACGTTGTTTCTCGCCGCCGGAGAACCGGTAGCCGCGTTCCCCCACCATGGTGTCGTAGCCCGCGGGCAGTGCGGCGATATGGTCGTGGATCTGCGCGGCACGGGCCGCCGCGTGCAGTTCCGCGTCGGTGGCGTCGGGTTTGGCGAACCGTAGGTTGTCGGCGACCGAGGCGTGGAACAGGTAGGTCTCCTGCGAGACGACACCGACGGCGGCCGCGAGATCGGCGAAGGACAGGTCGCGCACGTCGATGCCGTCGATCGTCACCCGCCCCGATGTCGCGTCATACAACCGGGCGACCAGGTAGCCCAGCGTCGTCTTACCCGATCCCGTCTCGCCGACGACGGCCAGACCCGATCCGGGCGCGACGGTGATATCGATATCGTCGAGTACCGTGCGCTCGCCCGGCGTGTAGGAGAAGTCGACGTTCTCGAAACGCACCTCGCCGCGCGGACGGGCCAGCGGCGTCGGCCGCGCGGGCTCCTCGATATCCGGTTCCAGATCGAGGTATTCGAAGATCCGTCCGAACAGGGCCAAGGAACTCTGCACTTCCACCCCGGTGTAGAGCAGTTGCACCATGGGCCTCAGCAGTCCCGCTTGCAGGGTGGTGAACGCGACCAGGGTGCCGATCGAGACCAGCGGATGGCCGGTGGCGACCGTCAGCCCGGCCACCCAGTAGATGATCGCGGGCATGGCGGCGAGCACGATCTGGATCGTCGACTGCCGCCAGCGGCCCGCCATGCTCGCGCGGATCTCCAGGTCGACCAGCCCGCGCGATTCCCGCGCGAAATCGTCGACGAGCGCCGGAGAGCGGCCCATCGTGCGGCCGAGCAGGATGCCGCTGACCGACAGCGATTCCTCCACGATCGCCGACATGGACGCGAGCTGACGCTGCTTCTGCCCGGTGATCCTGCGGCGTTCGTCGCCGACGCGGCGGCTGATCCACACGAACAGCGGCAACATCATCAGCGAGACCAGAGTCAGTCGCCAGTCCAGCGCCACCATGGCGACGACCGAGGCGAGGACGGTGGTGAAATTCGAGACCAGGGAGGTCGCCGTCGAGGTGACGGTGGACTGCATGCCGCCGATATCGTTGGCGAGCCTGGACTGCACCTCACCGGTGCGGGTGGAGGTGAAGAACGCCAGCGGCATCTGTTGCAGCCGGGCGTAGACCGTCGAGCGCAGGTCGTGCATGACGTCCTGGCCGACGGTGGTCGAGATATAGGTTTGCAGGACGCCGAACACGCTGGTCAGCGCCGCGACCGCGACCATGCCCGCGGCGAGCAGGGTCAGCAGGCCGGTACGGCCGTGCGGCAGGGCGTCGTCGAGAACCGCGCGCAACATGAACGGCGAGGCGAGCGCCACCACCGACGAGAGGCCGACGAGACCGGCGACCGACATCAGCCTGGCGCGATAGGGACCGAAGAGCCGGAGTATCCGGCGAAGTTGAGATGGGGGCTGCACAGGCGCCTCCTTCCGAGGATCAACTCATGAAACCGAGTATTACTCATAATTGTTCCATTGAACAATGAGTTAAGCTCAGTATATGGACAGCGGCCCCGAACCCGACCTCCCCGAACTCTTCCTACGTACCGCCAAACGCATCCGCCGCAATCAGATGACCCGCCTCGCGCCGCTCGGCCTCACCCCCGGACAGGCACGGGCGCTGCGCTTCCTCGGTCACGCGCCCGAACCGTTGCGCATGGCCGAACTCGCCGAGCGGCTCGGAATCGTCCCCCGCTCGGCCACCACGGTGGTGGACGCGCTCGAATCCGCGGGCCTGGCGGCCAGGACCCCGGACCCGGGCAATCGCCGATCCACCCTGGTCACCCCGACCGACGCCGGGACCGCCGTCCTCGAACGGATGGCACGGGCACGGCGCGAGGCCGCCGCCGAAGTGTTCGCCACCCTGAGTCCCGATCAGCGCGACACCCTGCGCGAACTGCTCGCGGCACTGGACGCCGCGGGGGCCTGAGCCGCGACATCAGCGCGCCACCACCCCTTTACGGCGGGTGCTGGCTAGAATCGGCTGCGATAGAACGGTTTCGAAGAACCGATCAGCACTGGCACGACCGAGACCCGTCGAGGTCGGCGCGACGGCAGTATCGTTCCGGGGGCGGAATCGAATGCGGGAACGAACTCGACGGGTGTGACCTGATGGAGGCGGGGTAATGGATCGACCGGACATAGGTCTGCGACCGGGAGCATGGCGAAGGACCTCCGGCGTACCGGTGTCATCCGACCGGGAATTCGACGGCGACTGGTCGGACTGGATGGCGGACGCACCCACCATTCCGATGTACCTACCGCGTTTCGACGAGGATCCATCGCCTTTCGAGCCGGGTCCGCAACGCGAGACGGTCCCCGCCGACGCCTTCGCCCGCCTCATCGATCGATCCACCCGCAGACGTCCCCAGCGCAAGCCGGCGATACCGAAATGGCTGATGCCGTTGGCCGGATCGGTCGCGGTGGCCGTTCTGCTCGGCGTCGCCTTCTTCCAGCTCCGTGGCGCTCCGGCCGCGGAATCGGTCATGTCGAGCAGTGCGACCGAAATCGTCGTCGTCCCCGCCTCTTCCCGGGGCACGGCGGTGGCGCAATGCCCCGCCGAACGTGTCGGCAATCGCATTCAGGGCAACGGCGCGGGCGGTTCGGATTCCGGGCCCGCGGCCATCTTCGCCTTCCAGCACGCCTACTACGTGGCCCGTTCCGCCACCGTGGCACGCTCGATCGTCGCGCCGAACGCGTCGGTGTCCACCGAGGCCGCCATCCAGCAGGGCATCGATTCCATTCCGGTCGGCACCACCCACTGCGTGAGCATCACCCCCGGCGCGTTCGCCGGGCAGTACCTGGTGACCGTCACCGAATACCGGCCGGGTGCGGCGGCGTTCACCTACAGCGCCCAGGCCGTCGCCACGGCGAAGGTCGACGGCAAGACGGTGATCACCGGAATCGCACCCGCGCCGTAATCGGCCCCGCTACTCGAACCTCAGTGGGCGCGAGCCTTTTCCGCGGCGACCACCACGTGTCGCATGAGCAGCGCGGTCGTGACCGGCCCGACGCCGCCGGGCACCGGGCTCAGGGCGGACGCTGTGCCGCGCACCGATTCCGCCTCGACATCGCCGACGATGCCGCCGTCCGCGGCCTCGTTGGTGCCCACGTCGACGACGACCGCGCCTTCGGCCACGTGCTTGCCGGTGACCAGCCCGATCCGGCCCGCCGCCGCGACGACGATATCGGCGGCCGAGGTCACGGCGGGCAGGTCGACGGTGCGCGAATGGGCGATGGTGACGGTCGCGTTCTCGGCGAGCAGCAGTTGCCCGAGCGGTTTGCCGACCACGTTGGAGCGGCCGACGACGGCGACATGTTTGCCGGTGAGCGGAATGTCGTGATGCTTCAGTAGTTCCACCACCGCCTCGGAGGTGGCGGGCACGAAACCGTCGAGTCCGGCGGCGAGCAGGCCGAGCGACAGCGGGCTGACGCCGTCGACGTCCTTGCTCGCGACGATGGACGAACTCACGTCGTCCAGGGTGACGCCTGCGGGCAGCGGGGTCTGGAGCATGATCGCGTCGACCGCGGCGTCGGCGCTGCGAGCCGCCAGTTCGGCGCGGATGACCTCGGCGCTCGCGTCGGCGCCGAGATCGATACGGTCGCAGTCGATTCCGAGTCGTTCGGCGGCTTTACGCAGCGAGTTCACGTACCAGGCGCTGGCCGGGTCGTCGTTGGCGACGACGAGGGCCAGACGTGGCGCGGTTCCCGGCTCGGTGAGCGTGGCGGCGCGCGCCTTGGTGTCGGCGTTGATGGCGGCGGCGAGTTCCTTGCCGGTCAGCGAAACGGTATCCACGGTGTTCCACCCTATCGGGGACGCCGCACGGCCGGTCATGCCGGACCACCGCTGCGGCCTGTCGCGGCCGACACAGTTCGCGCGATCCCCTTCGCAATTGCGCACCTATCGCGCTGACCAGCCGTATCGTATGGACAGCTTGCCCCCGGCTAACTGCCAGCTGACGTGCCGACAACCCCCGTTTCACGCGTGGAAAGGTGTCAACTGTAGTGAGAATCTCGAGGCATTGGAAAACCTTGGTCGCGTCCACCTTCGCGGCCGTTTCACTCACCGGACTGGTCGGCGTCCCCGCGCACGCGGCCGATACCGACGCACTGTACAACTCCGCCCAGCGCAATTTCGGCAACGGCAACGACGACGCGGGCCGCGCCGATCTACGGGCCCTGATCGGGGCCGATCCGGCCGACGCCGAGGCGTTGTCGCTCCAGGCCATCTGGTCGCAGTACGCGAATGATCTTCCCGCACTGGCGGATTCGATGGCCAGGCTGAACGCGGTCGATCCCGGCATGGCGGCGGGCACGACCAATGTGCTCAACGCCGTCAACGCCGCGGTCGGCACGCTGCCGAATCCGCTGCCCGCCCTGGTCGGCCCGCAGACCGGCATCGTGGTACTCGGCTACGGTCTGCTGCCGGGCGGGGTGTTGCGGCCGGAACTGGTGAACCGGCTCGCGGCCGCCTGGTTGCAGGCGATCGTGTCGCCGCTGTCCCCCGTCATCGTCACCGGCGGCGCGCCGGTGGACGGGATCACCGAAGCCGACGCCATGTTCCACTGGCTGGTCCGCCAGGGTCTGCCGCCCAGCCGCGTGTTCATCGAGAACCGGTCCGGGTCCACCGTGCAGAACGCGCTGTTCAGTACCCGCATGCTGCGCGATCTCGGGGCGTCGAGCGCGGTGGTCGTCACCTCCCCCAACCACATCAGGCGCGCCGTCGCGGATTTCATCGTCGCGGGCACCCACGTCGTCGGAGCGACCACGTCCATGGACGAACTCGTCTCGCAGTTGCCGCCGCCGTCGCGCGCGAGCCAGCGCTACATCTATCTGGACGCGACTCGCACGTTCCAGCTGTCGACCGCGCGCTGACCGGTGTCGGTCGCCGTGTTCGCCCGGCGTGACGCGGGCGGACACGGCTTCCCCCGAAGTATGTCGGTCGACTTCCGCCTCACCGACGCGCGCCCGGAATACGCTGGCGTCTCCCCGGCAGGAGAGGGCAGTATGGCCCCGTGACATCGACGGACCGTATCGAGGTGGTGGCGAGACTGCGCGCGGCCGGATGCGTATTCGCCGAGGCCGAGGCGGCGCTGCTGACCGAGGCCGCCGCGGAGACGGGCGCGGATCTGGACGTGCTGGTCGCACGCCGGGTGTCGGGGACACCGGTGGAGCATCTGCTGGGGTGGGCCGAATTCCACGGGATCAGGGTCGGGGTGACGCCCGGGGTGTTCGTGCCGCGGCAGCGGACCGGATTCCTGGTCGACGAGGCGGTGGCCGCGGTGCGGGCGGCGGGAATCGCTCGGCCCGTCGTCCTGGACCTGTGTTGCGGATCGGGCGCGCTCGCCATGGCCTTCGCCACGGCCTTGGCCGCCGATCGGATACCGGTGGACCTGGTGGCCGCCGATATCGAACCCGCCGCGATCGCCTGTGCCCGCCGGAATCTGGCCGCGTGGCACGCGCTGGTCTACGAAGGCGATCTGTTCGACCCGCTGCCGGTCGACCTGCGTGGACGCGTCGACATCCTGCTCTGCAATACGCCCTACGTCCCGACGGACATGATCGCGCGGATGCCGCCGGAGGCTCGCGATCACGAACCGCGCCGGGCGCTCGACGGCGGCGTGGACGGTCTGGACATCCTGCGCCGTGTCGCGGAAGCGGCTCCGACCTGGCTAGCTCCCGGGGGGCACCTGCTGGTCGAGGAGAGCGACGAACAGGCTCCCGACGCCGCCGATATCCTGCGCGCGCACGGGTTGGCGGCGGAGGTGCGGTCGAGCGAGGAGTACTACGCCACGGCGGTCATCGCACGCAGGCCCGTAGCGGGACAGCTACCGCTGTCCGAGTGACTCGGGACCGGCATCCTCCCTCGGACGAGGTTCCCCTACGCCGACGGCCGCAGATTCGAGAGCACGCGGATGGCGTCGGAGAGCGGGATCATGCGTTCCGGCTGTTCGGCGGCCAGGCCCATCTCGATGTATTGGCGGATGAGCATGGACTGGGTGACGCAGTGGGCGGCGGCGGCTTCTTTGACGCGCCGGTCCATCTCCGGTGACATCTTCAGTGATCTGACCACCGACATGGCGTGTTCGATCTCGGTGGTCGTCGGCGGCAGCGGGGGTGTCACCGCGGTATCCGCCGGGTTGTCGTAGGTCAGCGAGTCCAGGATCGTTTCCGGATCCTCGCCTGCGCGTAGATCTCTCACCGCTGGGCCTCCCATGCCTCGTACTCACGCATTTGGAGTGGTCGCATGGGGGCGGCCATCACGACCTCCCAGGTGCCCGGCGCGGACGGCGGCTGCCGCAGCAGCACCACGATCGGGCGGCCCTCCTCGGTACGGCCCCACACCGTGAGCACCGGCAGGTTCTCGGGCGTGCGCGCGGGCCTGGGCCAGCGCGTGGGCGAATAGAGGACTTCCATGACTTCCCAGGGTTCGACCCCGGCTCGTCGCAGATGATCCCGGGCTCCATACCACCACTCGTATTGCATTGTGTGTCGATAATACCAAGGTATTACCGCAGCTGGGAGTGCCGATTTATTTGTCGCGGCCGGTGTACTCGTCCATGGAGTGGTAGACGCCGACGGTATTCAGGAACAGATCGCGCGCCTTGATGGGCAGCACGCCCGACAGCGCCTTGTTCAGGCGCGAGGTCCACGGCAGGACGACCAGCGGATTACCCGCCTTCATCTGCTTCCACGAGGTGTCGACGACCGCGTCCTGTCGCAGGATCGGGGTGAACCAGAAACCCTTCGCACCGTCGAACATGCCGGTGTCGATATAGGTCGGGCAGACCGTGGTCACCTTCACGTGGGCATGGCCCGCCTGTTCCAGTTCGATGCGCACCGAATCCGACCAACCGAGCGCGGCCCATTTGGACGCGGCGTAGACGCTCATGCGCGGATTGGACACCAGACCGGCGGACGAGGCGATGTTCAGCACCCGCGCCTCGCCCGTGCCGCGCACCATGGCGGGCAGGAATTCCAGCGTGATGTACATCGGCGCCAGCGAATTGATCGCCATCGTCTTGTCGATATCGGCGCGATTCTCGGTTTCCCAGAAATACCTGTTGCCGCGCACGATGCCCGCGTTGTTGACCAGGATGTCGATATCGCCGACCTCGTTGCGCACGGCGGCCGCCGCCTCGGCGATGGCGTCGCGATCGGAGACGTCGACCACGTGGTGGTGCACCCGTCCGCCGCGTCCGGCCAATTCGGCGGCGGTCTCCTTCAGCGTGGTCTCGTTGATATCCCACAGCACCACCGCCGCCGCGCCCTCGCTGACCGCGCGCTCGGCGAACAGTTTGCCCAGGCCCATCGCGGCGCCCGTGACCAGGACCTTCTTACCGGCTACGGTGTCGAGCTTCATCGGTTTCCCATTCCTGAATCGTGGTGCGGGCTATTTCTGGCGCAGCGATTTCATGACCGAGAAATACAGCGTCATCGTCTTGGCCCACAGTTCCTCCGACATTCCCGGCAGCGGCGCGATCGGCAGCACGCGCTGCGTCGCGATCGTCTGGGTGTCGATGTACTTGAGCAGTCCTTCCGGACCGTGACGGCGCCCGGTTCCGGAGATGCCGAGTCCGCCCGACGGCGCGTCGGCGCTGCCCCATGCCGCGATGAAACCCTCGTTCACGTTCACCGATCCGGCGTTGATACGCGCCGCGACCGCACGCCCACGACTCGTATCCTTCGTCCACACACTGGCGTTGAGTCCGTAGGCGGTGTCGTTGGCGGCCGTGATCGCCTCCTCGTCGCTGCCGACGCGGTAGATCGAGACGACGGGACCGAAGGTCTCCTCGCGGTACACCGTCATTCCGGGGCGCACATCGGCGAGCACGGTGGGTTCGTAGAAGTAGGGGCCGAGATCGGGCCTGGCGCGGCCGCCCGCGAGCACCGTCGCGCCCTTGGCGACGGCGTCCTCGACGTGCGAACGGACAGTGTCGATCTGACGCCGGAAGGTCAGCGAACCCATGTCACTGCTGAAATCCAGTGCGCCGCCGAGTTTTATCGCCTTCACATGCTCGACGAACTCGGACACGAATCGGTCGTACACGCTGTCGTGCACGTAGATACGCTCCATCGATTCGCACAGCTGCCCGGCGGAGGCGAAACAGGCGCGAATGGCGATGCGGGCGGCGCGCGAGATGTCGGCGTCGGCCAGGACGAGCAGCGGATTCTTTCCGCCCAGTTCCAGCGAGTAGCCGATGAGGCGTTCCCCGGCCTGCTGGGCGATGGTGCGGCCGGTGGCGCTCGACCCGGTGTAGTCGACGTAGTCGGCGCGGGCGATGACCTCGCCGCCGATCGCCGAACCGCGGCCGAGAACCGCCTGCCACAGCCCGGACGGGAGTCCGGCGCGCTCGGCGGCGGCGATGGCCCACAGTGCGGTCAGCGCGGTCTGGTTGTCCGGGCGCGAGACCACGGCATTGCCCGCGACCAGCGCGGGCAGCGCGTCCGATACCGCGAGCGCGAGGGGATAGTTCCACGGTGAGATGACCGCGACGACGCCCTTCGGACGGTGGCGCACCTCGACGCGGGTGAGTACCGGCAGCACGCCGCGCGGTTTGCGGTCGGCCAGAAGTTTGTCCGCGACCGAGGCGTAGTACCTGGCGTTGACCGCGACGTCGCCGACCTCGTCGAAGGCGTGGGCGCGCGATTTCCCGGTTTCGACCTGCACTATGTCGAGAATCGTCTGCTGCTCGTCCAGCACGATGTCGTGGAAGCGGCGCAGGATCGCGATCCGCTCGCGCACCGGACGCAGCGCCCAGGCGCGCTGAGCTTCCCGCGCGGTGGCGAAGGCGCGGTCGATATCGGCCGTGGACGACTGCGGCAGATCGGCGATCTTCGCGCCGGTGGCTGGGGCGAAAACCTCCACGGCGGGCGCGCCGCCCGCGACGGCGAGATCGAGCAGGGGCTGCACCAGGGTGGCGGGCAGTGCGGTGGGTTCTGCGGCGAGCCTGCGGGCGGTCGTCATCGGTCGGCCCCTCTCGTGGATCGGATACGGCTCGTGGGTCCGGCGGTACACCGAGCCCGTCAGCTATTTACTGAACACTAGTGTTAGATTAATCCTTGTGCCGTATCCCGTGTCAAGCTCTCCGGTGTGCACCACAGATCCGCAGGTCGGGCCGCTGTGAGGAGTCACCATGTCGACAAGTAGCTCCGACGCGGCCGAAACCTCCACCACCCGGCGGGGCAGGCCGCCGCAGACGAGGGAGCAGGCCGACGAGGTCCGCGCCAGGATCGTGACCGCCACCGCCGCCGTGTTCACCCGAACCGGGTCGCGGGGGCTCAACGTCGCGCAGATCATCGAACAGGCCGGACTCGCCCGTCCGACCTTCTACCGCTACTTCGGCAACGCGGTCGAACCGCTGCACGTGCTGCTGACCACGTCCAATGCCGGGCTGGTCGGTGGCATCCGCACCGCGCTGTCGGGCACCGACGAACCCGTCGAACTCGGCATCCGCCTCATCGACGCCTATCTGGACTGGGCGCGCGGCCACGGCGCGATGCTGCGCCCGCTCTTCGCCGAACTCCACGACCCGGCCTCACCGGTGTCGGAATACCGCGAACGCGCCTTCGACGACATCCGGGCCTCGGTACGCGACACCTTCTCCGCGCTCGGCCGCCCCGCGCCCAGCCCCCTCGACCTCGACGCCGCGCTGCACGTCTGCGAATACGTGGTCTTCCGGATCTCCGCCGACGCCGGTCCCGGCGCGGAACCCGATCCCGAGGTGGTCGCCGAGGCCAGGTTGACGATGATCCGTGTCCTGCTGACCACCCTCGGGACGAGGACCGACCTGGAATACGCCCTCGGGCTGCCGGGACTGTTCCCCGAAAGCGTCGATTGAGGGGACCGGTTCCGGCTACTCGACAGCCGAGGGAGTCACGGTGCGCTCCCGCGATCCGTCACCCACCGCGCGACGGGCGATCACCCGCTGTTCCACACGCCGGATCAGGTCCGCGACGCGTGCGTCGCGGGTCAGGCGATCGTCGAGGACGACGTTGATCGCGCCGCGCAGCAGGGCGTAGGGCTCCCACTGGATGGGGGCGATGGTGCGGGGGGCGCGGCGGACGATGCCTTCGGCGACCGACGCGGCGGCCTCGCGGGCGGAGATGCGGCGGCTCAGCGGCCACGGCAGCAATTCGCCGACCGCGCGGCCCAATTCGTCGTCGTCGAGGGTGCCGTGGGTCATGGCGGTGTCGACGATGCCGAAGTAGGCGACGCCCGCGGTCGCGCCCGCCGCCGCCAGTTCGACGCGCAGTGCGCGACCGAATTGTTCGACGGCGGCTTTGGTCGTCATGTACGGCGAACCGGCCATGCCGGGGGCGAAGGCGGCGGCCGAGGACACCACGACCACGTGTCCGCCGACGTCGATGATGTGCGGCAGCGCCGGGTGCACGGTGTTGAACACGCCGATCAGGTTGATGGCCACGACACGATCGAAGACGGCCGGATCCATGGTCGCGATCGTCGCGGGTTCCGGTACCACTCCGGCGTTGGCGACGACCACGTCGATGCGGCCGAAGGTCGCGTGCACCCGCTCGACGGCGGCGCGCACGGTCTCCCGGTCGGCGACATCGGCGGTGACGGCCAGCGCGCGCTCCCCCAGCTCCCGCGCGGCGGTCTCGGCCGCGGTGGCGTCGATATCGAGGATCGCGACGCGCGCGCCGCGTTCGTGCAGATCCTCGGCCAGCGCCCGCCCGATCCCGGTGGCCGCGCCGGTGATGAGCGCGACCTTCCCTCGGAGGTCGAGGGTGCCCGCGCTCTGCGACACCGACGGCACCGCCGCGAGCAGTTTGCGTACCGACAGCAGGTCCGTCAGGCTCATCGGCCGCTCAATTCGTAGGATTCGGCGTCGAAACGCCTGGTGCGACGGCGGTATTCGAAACTCCAGTTCGGATACAGACCGGAATTGTGGCCGTCGGCGGTCTGGTAGTAGCTGCGGCAGCCACCGGTGAGCCACGCGGTCTCGCGGCTGCGTTCGGCGACCTCGTCGAGGAAGGCGCTCTGCACGTCCTTCCTGACCTCGACACGACCGAAACCCTGCTCGCGCATGGTCCGCAGCGCGTCGACGATGTAGTGCAGTTGGGCTTCGATCATGTAGATGGCGGACTGGTTACCCGCCGCCCCGAACGGACCGAGGGTGCAGAAGAAATTCGGGAAACCGGCGATGGCGGCGCCGAGGTAGCTGCTGGGACGGCGATGGTAGTGGTCGGCGATGGACAGTCCGTCCGCGCCGTGGATCCGCTCGAAAACGCCCGCGGGCATGCCGAATCCGGTTCCCCAGATCAGGGTGTCGACCGGATGTTCGACACCGTCGGCGGTGACGACGGAATGCGGGCGGATCTCGCGGATGCCCTCGGTCACCACCTCGACATTGGGCTGGGTCAGGGCGGGGAAATAGGCGTCGGAGAAGATCGCGCGCTTACAGCCGATGACATAGTCGGGGGTGAGTTTGCGGCGCAGTTCGGGGTCGCGGACCTGGCGCAGCAGTTGCAGTTTCGACAGCGTCTCGTAGGGATGCCGGAAACGTTTGTCGACGAATCCGACGAGTCCGAACCCCTCGATACCCGCGTAGAACGCGCCGCGAATCGCTTTGCCGAGCAATGGCATCCGGCGCAGCGCCGCGCGCTCTACGCCGGTGGTGGTGCGGTCGAGACGGGAGACGATCCACGGCGCGGAACGCTGGAAGACCGTCAGCGAGTCGACCACCGGCTGGATCTCGGGGATGAACTGCACCGCGGACGCGCCGGTGCCGATGACGGCCACCCGCTCGCCGGTCAGATCGTGCTCGTGGTCCCAGTGCAGCGAGTGGAACTGCTTGCCCGCGAAGGTGTCCCGGCCCGGCATCGCGGGGATCTGCGCCTCGCTGAACGGTCCGACGGCCGAGATCAGGATATCGGCGGTGAGTTCGCCGCGGCCGGTGCGCAACCGCCACCGGTTCTCCGGTTCGTCCCAGCGCGCCTGTTCGAGGTCCGCGCCGAAACGCATGTACCGCCGCACGTCGTGTTCGTCGGCGACACCGCGCAGATAGGCGAGGATCTCCGGTTGCGTGCCGTAGGTGCGCGACCAGTCGGGGTTGGGCGCGAACGAGTACGAGTACAGGTGCGACGGCACATCGCAGGCGGCACCGGGATAGGTGTTGGCCCGCCAGGTGCCGCCGAGATCGTCGGCGCGTTCGAAGACGAGGAAGTCCTCGAATCCGGCTTCGCGCAATCTCACCGCGAGTCCGATACCGGCGATACCCGCGCCGATGACGGCGATCGAGAGGTGTTCGGGAATATCGTGTGCGCGAATATCTACGGCCATGCCAGCCAAATCCTTTCCGGCGCGGGCATCCTCGCCCGCCGAGCAGCTAGAGGTCGAGCGTGAGTTCGCCACCGCGCGAGCGTGATACGCAGGTCAGCATCGAATCGGGGCGCTCGGTGTCGGCGAGCAACCGGTCGCGGTGCTCGACCGTGCCGTCGAGCACCCGAACCTTGCAGGTTCCGCAGAATCCCTGCTGGCACGAGTAGGCGACGCCGGGCAGCACCCGCCGGATGGCGGAGAGCGCCGATTCCCGCGCGCCGACGCGCACGGTGCGGCCGGTCCTGGTGAGCGCGATATCGAACGCGACACCGTCACGCACCGGCGGCGCGGAGAATCGTTCGGTGTGCAGGGCGACCGACGGATCCAGGGAAGCCACCCGCGCGCAGGCCGTCTCCATCAGCGCGGGCGGACCGCAGATGTAGACGGTGGAATTCGGGGCCACCCGGTCGACGAGATCGGCCGGGCCCGCGAGGCCGAATTCGTCGTCGGGTCGCACGATCAGCTCCCCGCCGCGCAACCGCGACAGTTCTTCCAGGAACGGCATACTCGCGCGTGAGCGCCCCGCGTACACCAGCCGCCACGGGATGCCCGCGCGAGCGGCCGCGGCGACCATCGGCAGGATCGGTGTGATGCCGATACCACCGGCGACGAAGAGATAGGATTCGGCGGCGATGAAGGGGAATGCGTTGCGGGGGCCGCGGATTCGGAGTCGGTCACCGGGACGCAGCGCGTCGTGCACCTCGGCCGAACCGCCGCCGCCGTCGGCGATGCGACGTACCGAGATCCGATAGCTCGCGCGATCGGCCGGGTCGCCGTCGAGCGAATACTGGCGTTGCCTGCCCGACGGCAGGAATACATCCAGGTGCGCACCCGGCGTCCATTCGGGTAGCAGCTCGCGTCGCGGATCGCGCAAGGTCAGGCTGACGACGTCGTCGACTTCGACTCGGACGCGGTCGATCACCACGGTGCGGTCGTATCCCTCGCGGCGCACCGGACGCGGGCGCGAGAGCACCCGCGCGGCAGCGGTTTCCACGAAAACCAGCTTGTAGGCGTCCATCGCCGAGACCAGCAGCCGCACCCCCGCGCCGGGACGGAACCCGTCGCTCACGACACGCCGCCTCGCGCGGCGGGCGATTTCGCCAGGTAGCGCAGCGCGTTGTCCATCGGGCCCAGTTGCGAGGGATGGAATCCGGGACGCAGGTAGCGCGGGATCTCGGTGAAGAAGGTGGTGAAACTCGGGACCACGCCCCGCACCGAGGCGCTGGCCAGTTGCCACGGCCACCAGCGGCCCTTCGTCGGCTCGGGATCCCGGTGGAACAGGTAGCCGCCGGAGGCGGCGAACAGGGCGAGCAGTCCCACGCTCGCGATGACCGCCTGTCGCGCCTTCCTGGCGTAACTGCCGTCGACGTACATGTACGCGTCGTAGACGACGCTGCGGTGTTCCACCTCTTCGGCGCCGTGCCAGCGGATCAGGTCGAGCATCGCCGGATGCATTCCCGCGGCTTCGAGTTTGTCGTTGGTGAGCAGCCATTCGCCGATCACGGCGGTGTAGTGCTCCATCCCCGCGAACAGAGCGAGCCGTTCGCACAGCCACGCGTGTTTGGCGCGGCCGGTGAGACCGTGATCGCCGAGCAGTCGATCGGTCAGCCACGACATCAGTTCGACCATCGGTCCGACCTCGAGACCGAGCTGTTCCAACTGCCGACGCGCTTGTTCGTGCGAACCGGCGTGCATGGATTCCTGGCCGATGAATCCGCGGACTTCCTCGGCGAGGCGTTCGTCGGAGATCAGCGGAAGCGCTTCGGTCAGCGCCTGCGCCATGGCCCGCTCCCCTTCCGGGAGCACCAGGTGCATGACGTTGATGATGTGCGTCGCCATGACCTCGCCGGGAATGTAGTGCATCGGCACCGAGGCGAAGTCGAAGCTGACATCGCGGGCGTGGATGGCGTGCGCCTGATCGGTATATGCAGCGGAACCCATGGTCCTCACGTCTCCTCGATGAAACCGGACATACGAAATGTATTTCTGAAATCACATGATGTCAACATCAGCTGATGTCTACTTCTGGATATGAGAAGATCGGCGTCATGGTCGCCGAATCGGACGCAACCCAGCCCGGCACCCGACGCTGGCGCGGGCTCGCCCCCGCCGAGCGGGTCACCGCGCGCCGCGAACAGCTGGTCGCGGCGGGAATCGAGCTGATGGGCACCGTCGGCGCGGGCGAGACGTCCATGCGCGGCATCTGCCGTCAGGCGGGACTCACCGAGCGGTACTTCTACGAGAGTTTTCCCAATCTCGACGCCCTGATGACCACCGTGCTCGAAACCGTGGTGCTGGCCGCGCGCGACCATCTCCTCGACGCGCTGACCACCGCGCCGATCGATCGCGACGCCATGTTCCTGCACTGCGTCGCGGCGTTCACCGATTTCCTGACCGACGATCGCCGACGCGGGCGGATCATGTTCGTGGAATGCCAGGCCACCCCCGCGCTCACCGCGCGCGCCGACGAGCTCATCGAATTGTTCACCGCGCCCATCGCCCTGACGATCGGCGCGGGCGACTACCGCAATCCGGCCCCGGATCACACCGACAGCGTGCTCAACGCCAACGCGATCTTCGGATCACTGGCGTATCTGTACCGGCCGTGGCTGACCGGTTCGATCCCGGTGTCGCGGGAGCGGTTCGACGAACACGCCGCTCGACTGCTCACCGGTATCGCGCTGATCCGCTCCGGGCCGCCGGAGCCCGAATCCGTCGCGCGGGAACGTGGTTCGCGCGAATCGGAATTCTAGGATCGTGGATCCGCGAGAGGGTCGCGCCCGCGCCCCGGCGGCGGACTTCCGGTCCGCGGTTCCCGATCCGATGATCGACGGCCGTGTCATTCCAGGACGCTTCGTCCGTGAATGACACGGCGCGAACCGCCTCTCCTGTGTTTCGATGGAACCGTTTTCCCGGCGCGTGCGTCTCAATGGGTAACGCGACTATCGGAAGGGGCGACGGATGTCCGTGGAGAGTCCGTTCGGGGGGTTCGTCGAGGACGCGAAATCCGGCGCGCTGACCGTGCGCATGGAACCGCAGACCTTCCTCGAACTCGACAGGGCCTGCGAGGAGCTGATTCTCGAACTGTCGCTGGCCCGGAACGACGCGCGGGCGCTTGGTGAGCGCACGGCCTGGGGACTCGGCGAGACGAACACGCGCCTGTCCTCGGCACGGGAACTGGTCACCCTGTTCAGGCAACAGGCGTTCGGCGGGCCGGACAACGCGTACGACACCCTCGCCGAATACATCGACGTCGCCACCGAGATCCGGTCGCTGCTCACCACGATTCGCGAAACCTACGAGCGGACCGACGAGGACTTCGCGCGCGGGATCCGGGAAATACGGCAGTGAACCGCCGAAGACACGGCGGGCGTGTCCTCGGATTCGGCGTGGTGGCACTGTCGCTCGCCCTCACCGCGTGCGGCGCCGACGGTACCGCGATGCCCACCGCCGACGCACCGGTCACCACGGCGACACTCACCACCAGCGCCGACTCGGGATCCATCAATTTCGACCCGTGCGCGGCGTTGACGCCACCGTTCCTCGCGCAGCGCCGATGGGATGCTCGCCCGCCACAGCCACGGATCGACAATGCGGGCGGCTCCTCCTGGAAGGGATGCGCCTACACCGCCTCGGGCGCGTACACCTTCCGCGTGCAGACCACCGACACGACCCTGATCGCCGTGCGGGAGAAATTCCCCGTCGCCATGGCGACGACCGTCGGCGGACGCCGAGCGATGCGGTACGAGGCACGCCCCGACGTGCCGGGCGGGTGCAGCATCAATGTCGAGATGAAATCCGGCTCCCTGTTCATCCTGGTGGACGATCCGCGTCGCGCCCATCCGCGCGGACTGTCGCCCTGCGACAACGTCACCGAGATCGCCGAAGCGGTGGTTCCGCTACTGCCCGAAGGCAGTTGACACCCGAACCGCCGAACGGCAACGCGGGGCAGCTCAGCCGGTCGTACCGGTGGCGACGATTCCCGCGAGAATGACGCGCAGGCCGTATTCGAACTCCGCGTCGGGGTCGGCGGACGCGACCTCGGTCACCATCGCGGCGGTGCGGGGATAGCGCGCGGGATCGACGACCGAACCGATCCGTTCGGATCGATAGGGATTGCCCTCGACGTAATCCTCGCCCGCGCGGGCCTGCTCCTCGATGACGTATCCGACGGTGTAGTGCAGCAGGATCGGGAACACGCGCCGCGCACCGGACTTCTCGAAACCGGCGTCCTCCAAGGTACGCAACGTCAATTCCACGGTACGCCACATGCTCTCGTCGTCGACGTAGGTTCCGGACAGCACCTTCGCACCGTCGCGATAGCGCGTCATCGAACGACGCAGTCGGGCGCTGAGGCCGACCAGCCAGTTCTGCCAGTCCTCGCCCTGCCGTGGCGCTTCGACGCCGTCCACCGCATCGACGAACAGCGACCGCGCCATCTCGTCGAGCAGTTCACGTTTGTTCTTGACGTGCCAGTAGAGCGCGGGCGCCTGCACGTCCAGCGCGGCGGCGACCTTGCGCATGGTCAACCCGTCCAGGCCGATCTCGTCGAGCAGTCCCAGTGCGGCGTCCGCGATAACCCTCGCGTCGAGTTTCACCCTCGTCTCCTTCGTCCTTGACAGCTTAACAACGTTCTGCTGTCCTTAACATCGTTAAGGTTTTAACGTTGTTAAGGAGTGGATCGTGGACACGACCGATGTGGTGATCGCCGGCGCCGGACCGACCGGGCTGATGCTGGCGTGCGAACTGCGGCTCGCCGGGATCGAGGTGACGGTGGTCGATCGGTTACCGGCACGGACCGGGGAATCGCGCGCGGGCGGAATCCACGCCCGCACCATGGAGATCTTCGATCAGCGCGGAATGCTCGATCCACTGATCGCCCGGGGTCGGCGGATCGCCTCGGGACATTTCGCCGGGCTCCCGTTGGATTTCACGGACCTCGACACCCGCTACCCCTTCACCCTCGCCGTACTGCAATCGGTCATCGAAGAGGAACTCGATATCCGCGCCGTCGCCGCGGGGGCGTCGATCCGATGGGACGCTCCGGTGACCGGTGTCAGGCAGGACACCGACGGCGTCGACGTCGAAATCGGCGGCGCGCGCACGATTCGCGCGGCCTATCTGGTCGGATGCGACGGTGGACGCAGCGCCGTGCGCAAGTTGACGGGGATCGACTTCGCCGGAACCGACGCGACGATGACCGGCATGATCGCCGACGTCGAACTGTCCGATCCGCCCGAGGGGCCCGTGTTCGGCCGCAGGCGCGGCGCCGGTGACTACTCGATCATCCAGTTCGAGCCGGGCTGGTACCGGCTCATGCTCCAGCGCTACGACCGCGCCCTCGATCGCGGTGCGACACCGGATTTCGAGGATTTCCGCGCGCGGTTCATCGAGATCGCGGGCACCGATCCCGGGATGCACAGCCCGCGCTGGGTGACACAGTTCGGCGACGCCGCTCGGCACGCCGAGCGTTACCGCCACGGCCGCGTCTTCCTGGCGGGCGATGCCGCGCACATCCATTTCCCGGCGGGCGGGCAGGGGCTGAATCTGGGCGTGCAGGACGCGGTCAACCTGGGGTGGAAACTCGCCGCGGCCGTCCGAGGACGCGCACCGGAGGGCCTGCTGGACACCTACGAGAGCGAGCGATATCCGGTCGCGGCGCGGGTGCTGCACAACACCCGCGCCCAGACGGCGTTGTCGCGGCCGGGGGCCCATACCGACGCGCTTCGCGACATGGTCGGGTCGTTCCTCGATTCCGACGAGGTGCGGCGGCGACTCGCGTCGATGATCACCGCACTCGACATCCGCTACGAGACGGGCGGCGCGCACCCGAGCACCGGATATCGGGTGCCCGACGCCGATCTCCGTGTCGGCGGCGCCGATACCCGCGTGCACGCCCTGCTCCGGACAGGTCGCCCGATCCTGCTCTGCCACAGGCGGATACCCGATATCGCCGGTTGGAAGGATCGGGTCGACGTCATCGAGACGCACGACCCGGCCGGAACCCGGACGACGACGAGATCGGGCGAAATCACCACTCCCCCCGCCGTGCTTGTCCGGCCGGACGGCTATGTCGCCTGGGCCGGACCTGGCGACGGCGGCCTGACCGAGGCTCTGACGAGATGGTTCGGTCAGGCTGCCTGATCCGGCAGACACCGGCGGGATCAGGATCCGTCGAAGGCGTCGAGCAAACGCTGAGCGGCGAGCGCGGCGGTGAGAGTGCCTTCGCGAACCTGCGATTCGACCTCGGCGCGAAGGGATTTCACCCTCGGATTGTCGGCGAGACGGCGCAACAGTTGATCGTGCACCATGGTCCAGGTCCAGTCGATCTGCTGACGTCGGCGCTTCTCGTCGAATTCGCCCGCGTCGGTGAGGACCCGGCGGTGTTGCAGGACGGTGTCCCAGAACTTGTCCAGGCCGATGCCTTCCAGCCCGCTCATGGTGAGAACCGGTGGGCGCCACAGTGCGTCGTGCGGGTGGATCAGACGGAGCGCGCCCTGGAGTTCACGGGCGGCGGCCTTGGCCTCGATCTCGTGTCTGCCGTCGGCCTTGTTCACCGCGACCAGATCGGCGAGTTCGAGAACGCCTTTCTTGATGCCCTGCAACTGATCTCCGGTGCGGGCCAGGGTCAGGAAGCAGAACACGTCGACCATATTGGCGACGGTGACCTCGGACTGGCCGACGCCGACGGTCTCGACCAGGATCACGTCGTAACCCGCCGCCTCCAACAGCACGATGGTCTCGCGGGTCGCCTTGGCGACACCGCCGAGCGTGCCGGCGGTCGGCGACGGCCGGATGAAGGCGTCGCGTTCCACCGAAAGCCGCGCCATCCGGGTCTTGTCGCCCAGGATGGAGCCGCCGGTGCGGGTGGAGGACGGGTCGACAGCCAGGACCGCGACCCGATGGCCCTTCCCGATCAGCGACATGCCGAGCGCGTCGATGAACGTCGACTTGCCGACGCCGGGAACACCGGTGATGCCGACCCGATTCGACACCACGGTGCTGTCGGATCCCTGCACCTCCGGTGTCAGCTTCAGCAGCAGCCGCTGAGCCAGATCCCGGTGGTCGGCCCTGGTCGATTCCACCAGGGTGATGGCCCGCGCCAAGGCGGCCCGCTCGTTGGCGCGGACCGCGTCGGCGAGTGCGTCGACATCGATGGCACGGCGCGTGGCCGCCCGCTGCGGGGCGGCCGAACCTGCTTCGCTCATTCCGTCGCGGTGGCGTCCGCGCCGTGACCGAGTTCGGCGCCGAGCTTCTTCAGCAGGTCGATCGCCGCGTCGGCGATGACCGTGCCGGGCGGGAAGATCGCCGCGGCGCCCGCCTCGTAGAGCTCGTCGAAATCACCGGGCGGGATCACGCCGCCGACGATCACCATGATGTCGGGACGACCCGCGTCCGCCAGTGCCTGCCGCAGAGCGGGCACCAGCGTGAGGTGGCCCGCCGCGAGCGAGGACACACCGACGACGTGCACGTCGTTGTCGGCCGCCTGCTGCGCCACCTCTTCGGGGGTCTGGAACAGCGGGCCCACATCGACGTCGAAGCCGATGTCGGCGAAGGCGGTGGCGATCACCTTCTGTCCTCGATCGTGCCCGTCCTGACCCATTTTCGCGACGAGGATACGCGGGCGACGGCCTTCGGCCTCCGCGAATTCCTCGACGAGTTCGACCGCGGTGGTGATGTTGGTGACCTTCCCTGCCTCGTCGCGGTACACGCCGGACAGAGTGCGGATCTCGGCCTGATGCCTGCCGTAGACCTTCTCCAGCGCGTCGGAGATCTCGCCGACGGTGGCCTTGGCGCGCGCGGCGTCGATGGCGAGGGCGAGCAGGTTGTTCTGCATGCCGCCCTCGGAAGAGCCCGCCGCACGGGTCAATTCGTTCAACGCCCGCTCGACCGCGTCCGAATCCCGGTCGGCGCGCAGCCGCTGCAACTTCTCGATCTGCTCGGCCCGCACGCGGGAGTTCTCGACCTTGAGAACCTCGACCTGCTGATCCTCTTCGACCTGGTACTTGTTCACGCCGATCACCGGCTGCTGCCCGGTGTCGATGCGCGCCTGGGTGCGCGCGGCGGCTTCCTCGATGCGCAACTTCGGGATGCCCTCGCCGATGGCCTGGGCCATACCGCCGTGCGCCTCCACCTCGGCGATATGGGCCCTGGCCCGGTTGGCCAGCTGGTGGGTGAGCCATTCGACGTAGTACGAGCCGCCCCACGGATCGATCGGGCGGGTGGTGTTGGACTCCTGCTGGATCAGCAGCTGGGTGTTGCGGGCGATGCGGGCGGAGAAATCTGTCGGCAGCGCCAGCGCCTCGTCCAGGGCGTTGGTGTGCAGCGACTGGGTGTGGCCCTGGGTCGCGGCCATCGCCTCGATGCAGGTGCGCGCCACATTGTTGTAGGCGTCCTGGGCGGTCAGCGACCAGCCGGAGGTCTGCGAATGGGTGCGCAGCGACAGCGATTTGGCGCTCTTGGGGTTGAACTTCGCGACGAGCTCGCTCCAGAGCAGCCGTCCCGCACGGAGTTTGGCGACCTCCATGAAGAAGTTCATGCCGATGGCCCAGAAGAAGGACAGTCGCGGCGCGAACTTGTCCACCTCCATACCCGCCTCGATACCGGCCCGGATGTACTCCACGCCGTCGGCGAGGGTGTAGGCCAGTTCCAGATCGGCGGTCGCTCCCGCTTCCTGGATGTGGTAGCCGGAGATGGAGATCGAGTTGAACTTCGGCATCTTCGAGCTGGTGTAGGCGAAGATGTCGGAGATGATCCGCATCGAGGGCTTGGGCGGATAGATGTAGGTGTTGCGGACCATGAACTCTTTCAGAATGTCGTTCTGAATGGTTCCGGCCAGCTGTTCGGGCGTGACGCCCTGTTCCTCGGCGGCCACGACGTAGAGGGCGAGAATCGGCAGCACCGCGCCGTTCATCGTCATCGACACCGAAACCTGGTCCAGCGGAATGTGATCGAAGAGCTGGCGCATGTCCAGGATCGAGTCGATCGCGACACCGGCCATGCCGACGTCACCCTGCACGCGCGGATGATCGGAGTCGTAACCGCGGTGCGTGGCCAGGTCGAAGGCGACCGAGAGGCCCTTCTGTCCCGCCTGGAGATTGCGGCGGTAGAAGGCGTTGGAATCGGCGGCGGTGGAGAAACCCGCGTACTGGCGGATCGTCCACGGCTGATTCACGTACATGGTCGGGTACGGACCGCGCACGAACGGCGCGACACCGGGAACGCTGTCGAGCGGGAAGCCCTCGGCGACGATGGCGTCACGATCGGCCTTGGTGAACACCGGCGGCACGTCGATGCCCTCGGGGGTCGCCCACACCAGCTGATCGGGGGTGTAGTGATTCGCCTCGGCGGCCTCGGCGACGAATTCCTTCACCTGCGCGGCGTCGACCGCGGCGGGTTCGGGCGCGCGCTCGTGCAGCGGCACATCGGCGAAACTGCCGATCACATGTTCGACTTCGCGCGTAGTCATCAGGCTCCTACCTTCTCCAGCAGGCCGGACAGTGCCGCGACCGCGTCGATCTTCGCGGCGAGGTATCCGTCCGGACGCTGTGTCTCACTCAGATCGGCGACCGCCTTCGCGGCACCGGCCAGCAGTACCGTGCCGACACCCGCCGCGCGCAGGGCGTCGACAGCCGCGCCCGCCTCGGCGCCGTAACGCTTGTCCGAACCGCACAGCACCGCGATCGTGGCGCCGGATTCGGCGGCGGCAGCGGCGATCGCGTCCACGTCGAGCGGTCCCGGGTTGACCGATTCGATACCGCCGGAGGCCAGCAGGTTCGCGATGAAGGTGACGCGCACATTGTGTTCGGCCACCGTGCCCAGCGGAACCAGCAGCGCCTTCGGCCGCGCGCCGTTCGCCGCCAGGTAGGCGTCGGACCGGTTGCGCAACCCTTCGAAGGCCGCGCCGTATCGGGTGGTGAGACCGCTTTCGCGAGCGGTTTCCGACAGCGGCTTCTCGGCCAGGTTCGGGAATTCGTTCACACCCGTGACCGCGGTCTTGCGGTGGGCCACATCGGCGTCGCGGGCCGCGCGGGTCTCGGCGATCCGCTCGGCGAGCAGACCCGAGTCGAGCGCGGCGGTGTAGCCGCCCGCGGCCTCGAGTTCCCGCATGAACTCCCACGCCTTGTCCGCGAGGGCGGCGGTGAGGTCCTCGACGTACCAGGAACCCGCGCCCGGGTCCTGGACGTGCCCGAGGCGCGATTCCTCGAGCAGCAGCAACTGGGTGTTGCGCGCCATGCGGTCGGAGAACGACTTCGAGACGCCGAGTTCGCCGACGGGAAGCGCGGAATCGAAGGGCAGCACCGTCACGGTGTCCGCGCCGCCGACGCCCGCGCCGAACGCGGCGAGGGTGGTGCGCAGCAGGTTCACCCACGGGTCGCGCTGGGTCATCATGGCCGCCGAGGTCACCGCGTGCTGGGGCGCGTCGCCGAAGGCGGGCGCACCGCACACGTGCGCCACTCGCGCCCACAGCTGACGCGCGGCGCGGAATTTGGCGATGGTGGCGAACTGGTCGTCGATGGCGGCGTACCGGAATTCCAGCTGACCGAGCACATCGGCGATATCGCGGCCGGGGCTCAGCGCGCGCAGGTATTCCAGGCCGGCGGCCACGGCGGCGCCGAGTTCCTGGGCGTCGGACGCGCCCGCGTCGTGGAATACGGTGCCGTCCACGGTGATCGCGCGGATCGTCTCCTCGCGTGCGATGGCCCGGTCGGCGAGGGTCAGCGTCTCCGGCAGGCCCGCGTCGTCGACGCCGGCGAAACGGCTCGTCAGCGGAGCGGCCCCGAGGGCGACCGTGATCGCCGCCCGGTCCGGGGTCTTGTACTCGTCGAGTACCGCGAAGATCCGCGTGGCGGCGGCGGCGACCTCGGGGCCCGCGCTCACCGTGAGCGGCGCGAGTTCGAAGAGCAGTCCGGCGATCGCGGTCGGCAACTGCTCGACCGGCACTCCGCGCTCGCCCGTGGCGATCCACGCGGCGCTGTGGCCGTTCTCCAGACCGAACAGGATCTCCCGGTTGGCGGCGGCCGCGTCGGACGAGGTGACCGGCGCGGTCACGTACCAGCCGCGGTGGACGTCACGGGTCGCGTCGCGTCCGCGTACGAAAGGGAAGGCGCCGGGCAGCGGCTGCTCGGGCAGCTCGTCTCGACGGGTGTACAGGGGGGCGACGGTGAGTCCGTCGTAGGTGGTCTCCGCGAGCAGATGCTCGGGCTCCTCCGGCAATTCGGCGATCTCGACCCTGCGGGCCTTCGCCAGGACGCCGGCCACTCCCTTACGCCATGCGGCGTACTCCGGTACCGACTCGGCGGCCGGTTCTGAAGCAATCGGCACTGCTTTCCCTCTTCCACTCGAGATGGCGCACCCACTGTGCGCGCCCATTACCTCCATATCCGCCCAGGTCAGCGAGTACTTCGGTTAACGAGCATTCGTCCCGTTTCTTCTGATGCTAGCGGCAGTGTCCCCGAGGGTTGACCCTGGCCGCCACTACCAACCGGTAACCTCCCTCGCGTGACCTGGCTCATTCGCAACCGGCGTATCGTCGCGCTACTTCTGGGCGTCGGCATCCTGTTCGTCGGCGCGATGCTGATTCCGCTGCCGGGTCCGCAGCGGATGCAGGAGTGGGCCGATTCGGTCGGCCCCTGGTTCCCACTGGTGTTCTTCGTCGTCTACGCCGTCGCGGCGACCGCGCCGATCCCGCGCACCGTGCTCACCGTGTCGTGCGGGGTCCTGTTCGGTCCGCTACTCGGCAGCGTCGTCGCCCTGTCCGCGACCACCGTCGCCGCCGCCCTCGCCCTGCTCCTGGTCCGGGCACTCGACCGCGACCACGTCGCCGCCCGTCTGACCCATCCCGCCGTGCGCGCCATCGATCAACGCCTCGAACGACGCGGCTGGCTCGCGGTCGGATCACTGCGCCTGGTCGCCTTCGCCCCGTTCTCGGTCGTGAACTACTGCTGCGCGCTGTCCTCGGTGCGTTTCTGGCCCTACCTCGCCGCGTCCCTCATCGGCTCGGTCCCCGGCACCGTCGCCACCGTCATCCTCGCCGACGCCCTGACCGGGGGCACCCACCCCGCGATGCTCGCCGTCTCCGGTCTCTGCATAGCGATCGGGCTGATCGGCCTCGTCGTCGACAGCCGATGGAACCCCGACCCGCCGGCACCCGTCGAGGCCCCCGACGAGGTTCCGGCCCCCGCCGCCGCACTCCCGCCTCGGTAGCGAGAATCGCGCGATCGTCCGAGTGGTCGAACCACCACACAATGCGCTGCCGAATCCTTTGATCGGTAGTAGACGCGGACTCGAATCAGGCCGTCCGTATTTCTTCACTCGATGACAATTTCGGTCCGAGAATCGCGCGCTTCTCGGCACGCCCCGAACCGGCCCCGGGTATCGAGCCTCGAATCACACTCGGGGAGCGGACGCCGATAGATATCGGACCGAAAGGTTCGATATAGCAATCACTCTCGACATTTCGCCGAGGAATGTAAAGCAGCATGATCGGGCAGTGAACCGTTGTAACGGGGCACGGCATCCAGCCGACTACCTCAGCGTCACCGCCCGATACGCGGTGCTGCTCCAGGGGTCGGCATTCGAATCATTCGAACACGAACCCTCTTGTCATCATGCGTGCCGAATCGTAGACGGGAATTGCCGTGTTGCCTCCGATGCTGTCCAAAGGACAGAATATTCCGCTGCCGGATGATGTCGTCGGGATCGATGTGGTGACCGGATGGACGGAATCGGATATCGAGGTCGACGCGTCCGCACTTCTGCTCGGCGCCGACGGGAAGGTCGGCTCCGACTCCGATTTCGTTTTCTACAATCAGCCCGAATCCTCGGACGGGTCGGTACGTTTCCTCGGCACCAGCGCCACCGAGGAAGGTGCTCAGGCCAGGATCACGATCGACCTGTCGACCGTTCCCGCCCATGTGCACACGGTCGCGCTCGCGGGCAGTATCGGCACCGGCACTTTCGGTGAACTCGGCAAACTCACCTTCCACGTGGTGGACGGTGCGGGCCATTCCCTGGCCGAATACGTCACCGCCGACGCGAGCACCGAATCGGCCTTCGTGTTCGGCGAGATATATCGACGCGGTGAGGGCTGGAAGGTCCGCGCCGTCGGACAGGGCTGGGATTCCGGATTGGCCGGTCTCGCCGCGGATTACGGTGTCGCCGTCGATGACGAACCGGAGGCCGATGTCGCCGTGCCGGTCGAATCCGCTCCCGAACCGTCGGTCGTCCCCGATCTCGCGATCGTCGAGCAGGCGAAGAGCGCCCCCGTGAGCCGAACCGCCGGTCGCGGCAGTGGCGTGCGCACCGCCAAACGGGTGGCGAAGAAAGCCGAACCGATCGAATTCAAGCTCGCGGAACTCGATACCTGGCAGCCCGCCCGGCTGTTCTCGGTATTCGGTGTCGGCGCGGGCGAGGAACAGGAGAAGCGCGCGACATCGGCGCTGATCGCGACGATGCAGGCGGTACGACCGCTCGCACGGGCACTCTGCGCCCGACTCGGAGCGCCCGCCGGAGCGTTCGAAGGTTACGTCGAAGTCCAGTACGAGCGCGGTGAGTCGAAGGTCATCCCCGACGCGGTGCTCAAGGTGGTGCGCGGTACTCGGGTGTGGACCGGATTGCTCGAGGTCAAGACAGGAACCGGGAAGCTCCGCCGCGAGCAGCTCGAGAGCTACCTCGATGTGGCCAGGAAGAAGAAGTACGACGCGGTGATCAGCCTGTCCAACGATGTGCCCGCCGGTCCGGGAGAATTGCCCGTCGAGGTCGACCGCCGCAAATTGGCCAAGGTCGCGCTGCGGCACCTCTCCTGGGCCGAGGTGACCCACGAGGTGCGCATGCTGCTGTCGCACGGCAGCATCGAGAACGACCTCCAGGCGTGGATCGCGAGCGAATTCCTGCGCTACCTCGAACATCCTCGGTCGGGAGCGACCGAACTCGTGGACATGGGCAGGCACTGGGTCGCGGTGCGGGACGCGGTGACCGCGGGCACGCTGCGCTCGGGCGATCAGAAGGGGCTCGCCGTCGCCGAGAAATGGGTATCGCTGTCGCGGCATCTCGCGCTGCGGTTCACGGCGGAGCTCGGGGTGACGGTCAAACATGTGCTGCCGCGCCGACACCAGTCGGATCCGACGGCGCGCAATGCCGCGGTCGCCGAACGTTTGGCGGCCGACGGCACGTTCGAGGCGGTGCTGCGGATTCCGGATGCCGCCGGTGACCTCGTCGTCGTCGCCGACGTACGCACCAACCGGATCCGGTGCCGCACGGTCCTGGACGCGCCGAACGAGGGGACGTCGGCACGCCGCGTGTCATGGTTGCTCCGCCAGCTCGCCGACGCTCCCGGCGAAGTCCAGGTGGAGGCGGTGTTCTCCGAACGCGGCAACGAGACCTGCGAAGTCCTCGGGAAGGTTCGCGCGAATCCCAAGGTGCTCACCGAACAGCGCGGCGGCACCATCGTGTCGTTCTCGCTCGAACAGACCTTTCCGCTGGGCAGCCGCCGGTCCGGTACCGCGGCGAGTTTCATCGCGAGTGTGGCCGCGGCCGCCGACGGGTTCTACGGCTCGGTCGTGCAGCCGCTGCGCGTGTGGGTCCCCGCGGCGCCGAAACAGGCGGAATCGGCGGTGGTCGACGCGGCGGAGACCACGCATCCCTGAGCCGAGGGGCTCAAGGATGTCCCGGCTAGCGGCGGGTGCGGGCGGTGAGGTCGTCGAGCAGGATCATGACCTCGCCCGCTCGTTTGATCACCTCGGCCAGGCGGATGCGTAGGCCGAGGATCGCCACGCCGGCGGCGGGGTCGGGTAGCTCGTGGCCCGCGCGTTGCCACTCGCCGTTGGCGGTGATGCGGCCCAGTGGCAGTTCCTGTTCCTCGGCGCCGACGCCGACGCGGGCGAAGACCCGGATCGAGGCGTGCGGTGAACGGACCCAGAGGTTCAGTTCCTCCAGCTGTCCCGGGACGGTGAACGCGGAGCCGGGTTTGGGGTTCAGTTCGATGTCGAGACCTTCCGCGGCGGCCTTGACCAGTAGGGCGACGGCCCGGTAATCGGCACCGGCCGCGCCGTTGGCGTACACGCCGGGTTCCTTGCTCGGCGCGCCCTCCGCGAAGGTGGTGATATGGGTCTGCCCGGCCCCCGGGCCACCGAGATCCCAGTTGTCCTTGTTCTCGAAGTCTTCCAGGAGAACTTCGACCGACGTATCCGCCATCAGGGCATCCCTTCATCCACACCAGCCGATCGCTCCGGCTTTCCGAGCACCCTACAAGTCACCCGATCTGCCACGCCCGGATATCGATTCGTTCACCTGCGGGTCGGATCGGTCCGGTAGGGGCGGCGATCGGCTGTCATCGCGGACGCCCGGGTGTGCCGGTTATCACACAGCGTGTGTGATCGCGGGCATCCCGGCGGGTGCCCGGGTGGCGGCGCGGACACGTCGTCGTACCCGAGACCGGGAACGGGCGATCGGGTCGCTAATCATCCCGGCGACAGGATGTTTCGAGTATCCGGTGCGGGACGCGCACGGGCGCGGACCGGGTTCCCCCAGGGTGGTTCACGGATCGGCGAGAGGGTTTCGGCCGTGCGGAGCGGATCGGTCCGTGGAACGACGGCTGCCCGGCTTCGGGACCGCGAACACCGGGCGACGTGAAAAGTGTTCGCGGGCAAGCATGGTGGACCTCGGGACAACCCGGCCGGGCTCCGCGAACACCGAGCGCCACGGATCGCAGCGATGTGATCGAAACCTTCCGACGCGGCGGTCGACTGGGTGAGAATGGGGTGGCCGAGATCCGGCCGTCAGGGGAAATGTCGGCGCACGATCGGCCGACGGAACATGGGGAAAGCAATGAGAGCCAACACGTTCGCCGCCACTGCTCTACTCGCCATCGGCGCCACCGGCATCACCGCCGGCGCCGCAGCGGCACAGCCCGTATCCGATACCGAAGCCGCGATCCACGGGGTCGAACACGGCATCGGCTACGTCGCGGCCGCCACCGCCGATCGCACCGGGGTCATCGCGACCGTGGACGCGGGTCGGTTCACGCTCGCACCGGATGCCGCGTCGGTGGCACTGACCGACAACGCGGGAAATATCGTCGCGAGCATTCCGCTCGCCGCCGGACAGAGCACCGCTCGGATCGGCGCCGAGGGCCGCACGCTCACCCTCACGCCGCAGTCGGCGAGCGCGCAGGCCATCGACGAGGCCGCCGACACGCTGGCCCGCAAGCAGTACAACGCCGGAATCGGGGCACTGGTCGGCGCCGGTATCGGCGCGGTACTGGGTTTCTTCCTCGGTGGCGTCGGCGCCCTGGTCACCGTCCCGATCGGGGCGGGTATCGGCGCGCTCGTCGGTTACTCGACGCCGTAGTCGCGGGTCCGCTGCCGCCGGTGCCGGGTCGCACGCACCGGCGGCAGCGGCGCGGGCGGGGGGCTTCCATGCGTTCGGCCGGGCTGGATACGATGGCCGAGCGCTCGTTCGTGCCAAGCCCGCCGACCCGCGCGCAGCACGGGTGGGCGCACGTCCGGGCAGGCCGTTTCAAGGAAGAAGGACCACGCATGAAGCGAAATCTGAACTGCCCCTGCGGCGAGACCATCGTCGGCACCGACGAGGACGACCTGGTCACCAAGACCAAGGCCCATCTCGCCGCGAACCACCCCGGGCACGACTACTCCCGCGAGGAAATCCTTTTCATCGCCTACTGACCCGCCCCCGCGTCACGGCGTCATCGCCGAGGCGCGGAGCGGGCTGTATGTACTGCCGCGATCGGGGGCGGTCCGCGGTATCACCCGCCGCCCCCGGCGCGACTTCCGGACGGATCGACCGCCGAAGCGTCGATGGCGTTCAGTCCGGATCCACCCGGGGTCGCGGCCTCGGCCCGATCTGGTCGAGCAGCGCGTTGACCTCGTCGGGAAAACCGTTCGTCACCGGTTTCGCCGTCTTGTGCGGGAAACGACGGGTGACGTGTTCCTCTGCCGCCGATCCCGACAGCACATAGACCGGTTCCTCGGTGTTCTGTAGCGGCCGCACCACCTCGTCCAGGTGGGATTTCCGGTCATCGAGATAGGCGCCGATCACGTCCTCCCCCGCCGGGCACACCGCCATGCAGTACCCGGCCTTGTAATTGGGTTTGAACGACAGGCTCTGCCACATCGAGAACGATTCCCCGGTGCTCACCCGCTCGCGGTAGTCCGCGCGGCTGTCGCTGTCGGCGATGGTCTCCGCCCAGTCGGTGAATCCGCCCATGAATTCCCGGTAGTTGTGGGTGTAGCAGGCCTGGAAGTCGAAACCCGCGTCCTGGGTGATCGCACCGACCGGGCACGCGGAGACGCACAGTTTGCATTCCAGGCACGGATTGAAATCCAGCGGCGCACTCGGCTCGTCGACGACGGCGTCGGTGACGATCGTGCCGAGCAGGATGAAATTGCCGAATTTCGGGTGGATGACATTGCGGTGGATGCCCATCACCCCGAGCCCGGCGGCCTCGGCCACCACTTTGTGCGCGATGACCCAGATGCGGCCGGGGAATTTGTCCACCTCCATCGGATAACCGGGTGCCGGGTACACCGCGCGATAACCCGCGTCCTGCAATGCCGTGGTGATTCGACGCGACACGGCGTTGGCCTCGTCGTCGGCGTGGTTGAACTCGGTATTGGCGAGGCTGCGCTGCGGACTGCGCAGGTTGTCGCGGTTCATCCGCACGCAGAAGGCGACGAAGGTGCGTGCCGACGGCAGGATCGCGCGCGCGTGCTCGTATTCCGGTGCGACGCGCGGATCATCGACGGGAACGAACCCCACGTCCTCGGCGCCCGCCGCCAGGCACAGTTCCCGCAGCCGGGACGCCGCGAGCACCGGATCGGGTTTCGTCCGCCCCCGTTCGGCCATCCGTCGCACTGTCGGATGCTGCGCCAGGCGCCGTTGCGCCGATGATTCCTGGTCCATGGTCGACCTCCCGAACTCGACGAGACCTGCGTGGCCTCATAAGGTCGGACCGCCCCGGCGGCCGGAATTCATCGGTCGGCCGGCCGGGCATTCGTCAACCGAGTTCCACCGGGATCGCGACGACGTCGACCGTCGCACCGTGACGGACCGCGCTGATCGGCACGGCCCGGCCGATCGCCTCGGCGAAGAGCGCGCGTTGAATCCCCTGTGCGTCATGCACTTCCACGTCGCCGACGGTGAGAACCAGGTCACCGCGAAGTAGTCCGGCCCGTTCGGCCGGTCCGCCGCGCACGACGTCGACGACGCGCACACCGACGGATTGTCCGGCGCGCCCGGCGATTCCGGCGGTGATCGGTGCGGGCGCGCCGACGATTCCGAGGTAGGCGCGGCGAATCCGGCCTTCGGTGCGCAGTGTGTCGATGATGCGGCGGGTGGTGCCGTTGATCGGCACGGCGAGGCCGACGCCGACCACGGCCGCTGAGGTCACCACCCCGACCACTCGTCCGCGCGAATCCGACAGCGCGCCACCGGCATTACCCGGATTCAGCGCGGCATCGGTGTGGATGACGTCCTCGATGACCCGGCCCGCGCGACGGGAGGCGACCGGGGCCGCTCGACCGAGCGCCCCGACCACTCCCGCGGCGACCGAACCCGCCAACCCCAGCGGGCTCCCCACCGCGACAACCAGTTGACCGACGACGAGGGTGTCGGCGTCACCGAAGGTCACCGCACCGGGCGCACCGTCGCGCGCCCGCAGTACCGCCAGATCGGACAGCGGGTCGACACCCACCGCCTCGAAACGCGATTCCACACCGTCGGCGAAGACGATCTCGCCCTCGGTGGCGGCACCGAGCACCCGCGCGGCGGTGAGCAGGAAACCGTCATCGGCGCAGACCACGGCGGAACCGCCGCCGTACCGGGTCCGGATTCCGGCGATGTGGCCGGTCACCGCCGCCGCGACGGCGATCACCGTCCGGGAATACGCGTCCATCGCGGTGTCGTCCACACTGACCACCATCCTGCCCACCCGCACCAAGAGCAACCACTTCCCAGCATGCGCCTCGGCGGGCATGGACATGCCGGGTTCGCCACAGCCGCAGATGAATTCGGGATGAACGGGAACCCTTCGCCGCGACGCTAGCGCGCGCCGTTCACCACCTCGAGGAAGACCGATCTCAGCGCGTGCACGTAGCGGTCGACGGAATCGTGGGCGACCGGGGTATCGGGGTAGATCACGCTCAGCGAGGTCGCGGTGGGAAATCGGTTGATCCACATCAGCACTTCCTCGGCGGCCGCCCGGTTGGCGTAGACGCCGCCGCGGGCCACGTCGAAGAATTCGCTGCCCGCGAAATCGCGGGCGTCCACGTAGGACAGCATCGGATTCGACCAGCCCGCCTGGACCGAGATTCCGGCGTCGTCGGGCACCAGTTCCAGCACCCGGTGGAAGGACACGGTGGTCAGTCGGAGCCCGCTTTCGTACGCGCGTTGCGCCGCGACCACCGCGCGGGCGAAGGAGGCGTTCGCGCCGATCGGGAAGGCCACCGGGATCAGGGTCGCGTACCACCCGACCGAGCCGAGTTCGGCGAGTGTGCCCCTGGTGCTGATGGGGGTCATGGTGAAGTAGTAGTCGGCGTCGACGAGTTCGCGTTCGGCCAGCGCGGCAGCGGCGAAGATGCCGCCGGTGAATTCGGCGCCGTTGTCGCGGCACACCCGTTCGAAACGCGCCGCGCCCTCTTCGTCGAAGAGCGGGACGGTCAGGTGGGCGCTGCGGTGGTAGCCGCCGCCGCGTCCGCCGAGATCCAGGGGGAAGGACGGCAGTTCACCCTCGTTGCCGTGGACCAGTTCGAGCCATTTCCTGACCCCGGGCGACGCGGGAGTCAGGAGCGCGGACTGCGCGCGTTCGCGCACGCAGTAGTCGAGATAACTGGCCGGGGCGGGGAGTTCGGTGCCGCCGTCCCACACCTGCGCGGCGTAGAGCTGGGCCAGGTCCACACACGAGAGGTACTGCGCGACACCGTCGGTGTGCAGGTGATCGACGGCGATGTAGACGGTGGTCGTCTCCTCGTGTTCGATGGCGCCGAAGGTGAAACAGTCCCATTGGAACGGTCCAGGCGTCTGCTTCTGGACGTGTTCGCGGATGGCCTCGGCATTGTCGATCTCGCCGTATCCGGTCGGCACGAAATCGATGACATCGGGGTCGACGAGATGGGTGCGCACCGCGCCGTCCGCGCCGATGTCGAACCAGGTGCGGAAGGTGTCGTGCCGCAGCAGGAACGCGTTGACCGCCCGCGTCATCGCGTCGAGATCCAGCGCGCCCGGCACCTGCGCGGTGACGACACACAGCCCCGAATAGCGGAAGTCGGCGGTGGCATTGCGATGGGCCAGGCGCAGATAGGACTCCTGCTGGTGCGAGGGCGGCGCCGGGTGGACGGGCGCCGACGCGGCCCGCGCCACCGAATCCGGCGACGCGGACCAGCTCACGAGCCGGCCGGGGGCCGGATCCCATTCGTCGATCAGACCGAAACTGACCACGGGAAACCTCTATTCGATGCGTGCGAACGGCTGGGGCCGCGCCGGTGTGTCGGGCAGCGCCAGGGTCAGGACACCCATGCCGAGGGCGACGACCGCGATGGCCGACAGCATGGTGACGCTGCCAGCGAGGGTGTGAGCGCGGAAGAAGACCGTGCTCAACAGCGCCAGACCGACACCGTTGCCGATCTGCTCGATCGTGGGAAGCAGGCCCGACGCCGCGTCCATGCGGCGCTGATCCAGGCCCGCGAGCATCAGGGGTTGTAGTTGGACGCCGAACAATCCGACGCCGAGCCCGGACAGGAATACCGGGCCCGCCGCCAGGGCCAGATTCACGACGCCGCCGGTGATGTGGAGATAGGCGGCGCCGATCGCGATACAGACACCGTAGGAAGCGATTCCGACCGCGAGCACCCGCACACCCCACCGCCCGACCAGCAGCGGCGAGGCGAGCGCCCCCGCACCGGCGCCCAGCGCGAAGGGTGTCATGGCGAGTCCGGTGCGCAGCGGCGAGAAATCCAGTTCGTCCTGCAAGGTGATCGAGATGGTGTACACGAACGCGGTGAACAGCCCGAAGAACAGGGTCACCAGAATCGAGCCGACGCGAAATCCGCGGTCCGCGAACAGATCGAGCCGTACGAGCGGTGTCCGGCCGCGCCGGTCGAGCAGTCGCTGGTGGCCGACGAAGAGCGCGCCGAGCCCGAGCGCGCCGACGGCGACCGCGAAAGGTCCCGGCCGCCAGCCGTTCTGTTGCAGATCGGCCAGTGCCCCGAGCAGGGCGAACAGACTCACCGTCGACAGGATCGCGCCGACGGGATCGAGCCTGCCGCGTTCGGAGGGTCTGCCCAGACGCAGGTAGCGCAGCGCGAGCGCGAGCGCGACGATCCCGAGGGGCAGGTTGATCAGGAATATCGAATGCCAGCCGAATCCCCAGGGCGACAGGGTGATCAGCGTGCCGCCGAGAATCGGTCCGAGCATTCCGGCGAATCCGGCCGTCGCGCCGTAGAGGGCGAAAACCTGAGGATGCCGTTCGCGCGGAAAGCTCGCGGTCAGGATGGCGATCGTTTGCGCCGCCATGCCCGCGCCCGAAATCCCCTGCGCCACCCTGGCGATGATGAGTTCGGTGGCGCTGGTGGACATACCGCACCACACCGAAGTCGCGGTGAAGGCGACCACCGACACCAGGAACATGGTGCGACGGCCGGTCAGTTCGCCGATCCGGGCCGCGACCAGCAGGGTGCAGGCGAAGGCCAGCGAGTAGCCGGAGATCACGAACAACTGCTCCGACCGCGAGGCATCCAGGTCCGCGGTGATGTCCGGGAGCGCGGTATTCACGATCGTCACGTCGATCATCTGCATGAACACCGCGATCAGACATCCGGCGAAGGCCAGCCACGCGGCGCGCTCGCCGTTCGCCGTATCCGTGGACGCGCGAGTGCCGATCTCGGTCACGCGCCCACCGGCACTGGTTGTTCCGCAGCCGGTTCCTCGATCGCGGCGGCGGGTGCGCTCGGCGCTTCCGAGGCTGCCAGCAGCGCTGCCGCCGAGGCGCCCGCGTCGGAGGCGAGGATGAGCTCGGCCACCTTGGGTCCGACCTGTTCGAGGCTGAACGAGCGTCCCATCTGCAACGACATCAGCTCGATACCGAGCGATTTGCTCACGCGGGTACCGAATTCCACCGCCATCAGGGAATCCAGACCGAGTTCGGGGACGGGTACGGTCAGGTCGATCGACTCGGGGGCCACGCCCATGACGACCGCGAGCTGGTCGGCGAGCATCCTGGCGACCGCCTGGCCGCGTTTGCCCTCGTCGAGCGCGGCCAGTTCGGCCTTCATCTTCGCCGCCGCCGAATTGTCCTCCACCGAGGCCGCCGCGAGCGCGGCCAACCTGCCGGTGCGGCTCATCTGCGGGAACGCGGCGGTGAGTTTGGTCCAGTCGGTCGGGATGATCGCCGCGCGGGTCTGCCCGAGCCGCAGGGTCTGCTCGAGATAGACGGTGCCGTCGGTCATGTCGATCGGGCCGAACCCGACCACCTCCAGATATTTGGCGACCTTGTCGTCGGAGGCCATACCGCCGGTGGCCCCGGACATATGGCCCCATCCGACACAGGTCACGCGTTCGCCCGCGCGGGCCCACTGCTCGGCCAGCGCCTCGACCGCGACATTGGCGGCGGTGTAGTTGTACTGCCCGAAGATGCCGAACATCGAGCCGCCCGAGGAGTACAGCACGAACATGTCCAGCGTGATGCCCGCTTCGGTGACGGCCTTGTGCAGGGCGCGCGCGCCGTGCACCTTGGGCCGGTACACCCTGGTGAGCTGGTCGAGATCCATCACCGCGATCCGGTTGTCGGCCACCGCGCCCGCCGCGTGGAAGATGCCACGCAGCGGATGACCGCCCCCGTGCGCCCGCTCGACGATGGCCGCGACGGCCTCGGCATCGGCGATATCGGCGAGTTCTTCGACGATGTCGACTCCCCCGGCCCGCCAGGCGGCCAATTGTTGACGTGCCGCGTCGTTGTTCGCGCCGCTCCGTCCGACCAGCACGATTCTGCGCGCCCCCTTGCTCACCAGCCAGCGCCCGGTCGCCAGACCGAAACCGCCGAACCCACCGGTGATCAGATAGCTCGCGACACTGTCGATCTCGACGTCGGGCAGGGCGGGCCGCACCGGCGGCGCGACCTGGTCCATGTCGATGGCGATCCGGCCGATCCGGGTCGAGCGGATGACCTCGTCGAATGCCCTCGACACGTCCTCGACGCCGAACAGTTCGTAGGGCAGCGGGCGGTAGACCCCGCTCTCGATCTTGTCGTAGACCCGGCGCAGCAGGTCGGCCAGCTGGGCGGGGCGTACCGCGCACATGCGGTCGAGGTCGACCGAGAAGTAGGACAGATTCTTGTCGAAATTGGCCAGTTCCAGCAGGCCGCCGGTGTACACGTCGGCCTTGCCGACTTCGACGATGCGCCCGAATTCGGTGACCGCCTTGAAGTTCTGGCGCAGGATCTCACCGGGCGCGGTGCTCAGCACCACGTCGACGCCGATACCGTCGGTCAGGCCGAGCACGTCGTCGGCGAAATTCAGCGACCGCGACTCGAGCGCGTGATCGGCGCCGAGTTCCAGGATGTGGGCACGCCGCTCGTCGGTGCTCGCGGTGCCGATGATCCGCGCACCCGCGGCTTTCGCCACCTGGATCGCCGCCGAACCGACGCCGCCCGCCGCGCCGTGGATCAGTACCGTCTCACCCGGCTGGATGCGCGCCAGGTCGAGCAGCGCGTACTCCGCGGTGCCGAATGCCGTGGTACTGGTGCAGAATCCGGGTTCCGCGCCTTCCGGCAGCCGGATCACCGAATGCTGTCCGACGAGGTGGAAGCGCCGCATCATGCCCTTGGCGGCGACGGCGACCACATCGCCTTCGGCGACGGTGTCGACGCCGGGACCGAGCCGCACCACGGTGCCGACACCTTCCATACCCGGCGAGGTCCCGAAGAAGGTTCCGGCGAGTTCGCGTTCACCCAGGATTCCCATCACCTTGAGCGGGTCCTTGTAGTTGAGCCCGACGACGCGCATGCGCACCTCGATCTCACCCGGCCCGGGATCGCGGCGTCGGCACTGCCGCCACGCCAGCGCCGACAGCAGTCGCGAACGCGGCACCTCCAATTCGAAATCGGATTCGGGATCGTCGAGCGGGACCGCGGTTTCCAGGACGTCGATGCGCTCGGACAGCGGCTTGTGCACCACGGGAACCCAGCGCACGCCCGCGCGCAGCAGCACCTCGTCGGAATTGTCGTAACTGAACGCACCGGGGATCAGCAGTTCCCGCACCAGGTCAGCGACCGCGGTGTCGGTGTCGACGTCGACCAGGCGCCAGCGCAGCCTGCTCTGCTCGTTCAGCAGGACGCGGCGTGCGCCCGCCAGCGCGGCGTGCGCGGAATCGGGTGCGTCCGCGCTGTCCGGCAGGGTGAACGCCCGCTCGGTCACCAGGGTGATGTGGCAGGAACCGTCGCCGATTCCGGACAGCACCTCGGTGTCGGCGGCCTCGGCGACCGCGTCCACGGCGAGAGCGATCCGCTTCAAGGTCCACAGGTCGGCGACATCGTCGTCGACCGAGCCCGCGACCACGCACACGTGCCGCCGTTGGACGCCGTCCGCGGCGGCGGCCGCCAGCAGTTCGGTCACCCGGGTCTCCAGGTCCGGATCGTCCCCCTCGACGAGGTGGAATCCGGAGCCGGGCAGCGCGTCGGCCAGCAGTTCGGCGCGCGCGCTCGCACCGAGCGCGACCACGACGGTGGCCACGCTCTCCGCGGCGGGCAATGCCGCCGGGTCGACCGGGTCGAGCTGTTCCATGGTGTCGGCGTAGAAGAAGTCGGCCATCCGATGCAGCGGGCTCAGCCCCGGTGTCAGCGCGCCGACCTGCACGCCGATCAGTCGCAGGCACACATTGCGGTCGTCGTCGAGCAGATCGACGTCGGCGCACAGCCGTACCGCCGGATCGCGGCGGGCGACCACGGTGACCTGCTCGGGCAGCGGGGCGAACATGCGTACCGCGTTCACCCCCACCGGCACCATCGCGCCCTCGCCCAGACTGTCGGCGGCGAACAGCAGCGCCACCGTCTGCATCGCGGCATCGACGACGGCGGGGTGCGCCAGGTGACCGGAGTCGGCGGCGATGGTGGCGTCGACGGTCGCGACCACCGCATCGGTTCCGGCGCGCACCGAGGTCACCCGCCGGAAGCTCGGACCGTAGTGCAGACCTCGCGCGGCGAGTGCGGCGTAGAACAGATCGGGGGCGAAATCGACCGCGGAATCGTCCTCGGGGACGGTGCCTTTCGCGCCCTCGTAGCTGCCGGTCAGCAGTCGGCCGATCGCGTTGACCGTCCAGACCGTTCCGGTGGCGCTGCGGGATCTGATGAGGAAACGTCCGCTGGATTCCTCGATGGTGAATTCGAGCAGCGGCACATCGGGAGCGCTCATGATCAGCGGCGCGACGAACCGCACCTGTTCCAGTGCCACCCGTTTGTCGACCATTCGGCTCGAGGCCGCGCTCAGCGCCGCGTCGAGATAGGCCGCACCGGGCAGGATCCGTGCGCCGCCGACCACGTGATCGACCAGCCACGGCAGTTTCTCGGTGCCGATCTGTAGTTGCCAGCCCGGCCTGCCCTCGAAATCGGGATCGCCCAGCATGGCGTAGCCGCCCGGGGTGCCGAGACGCAACTGCTCGAAGACGGGCAGCGGTGCGTGCAGGCGGGTCTGCTGCCACGGGTAGCGCGGCAGCGGCAGATGCGGGGTGACCGCGCCGTCGGCGGGGAAGAGGGTATCCGGATCGAGGACGCCCGCGCTGTAGAGACCGATGATCGTCCGGCGGATGCTCTCGCTGTCGGGCTGTTTGCGGTCCAGGGTCGAGACGGTCGCGCCGGTTTCGCCCGCGCCGAGCAGGATCTCGCGGATATTGCCAGAGAGCACCGGGTGCGGACCGACCTCGACGAACACCCGGTTACCCGCCCCGATCGCCGCGGAGACGGCGTCGGCGAAGCGGACCGGCTGACGCACGTTGGCGCACCAGTACTCGGCATCCCAGTCGCCCGCCGTGACGGGCGCGCCGGTGACCGTCGAGTACAGCGCGACGGTGGGCGGGCACGGCGTGAGTTCGGCGAGCACGGTACGCAGTTCGTCCAGGATCGGGTCCATCAGGTTGCTGTGATAGGGCACCTCGACGCGCAGCCTGCGGGCGAAAGCGCCCTGTTCGGTGAGTGTTTCGGCGATCTCGTCCAAGCGGTCGGCGTCACCGGACAGGGTCAGCGCGCCGGGGCTGTTGACCGCGCCGATATCCACACCGGGGATATCGGCGATGAGCTGCTCGGCCTGTTCCCGACCGAGACCGACCGCGAGCATCCCGCCCGAGCCCGCCGTCGTCGCCTGGAGGCGCGCACGGTGATAGGCGACGAGCACCGCGTCCCGCAGCGACAGCAGACCGGTGACGTAGGCCGCCGATACCTCGCCGACGCTGTGACCGATCACGGCCGCGGGGGTGATCCCGAATTCGGCGAGTTCGCTGACCAGCGAGACCTGGACCAGGAAGTTCGCCGGCTGTGCCACTTCGGTTTTCGCGACCCGTGATTCCTGCTCCGGTCGCAGCAGTTCCTCGATGATCGACCAGCCCGCGAGTTCGACGAACACCTCGTCGATCTGCTCGGCGGTCTTCGCGAAGGCGCCGCCCGCGACGAGCAGTTCGCGTGCCATCGCCCACCACTGCGGTCCCATACCGGAGAAGACGAATACCGGCTCGGCGGTGCGCCGCGAGACGGTGCGGGTGGCGTCGCGCCCCTCGCCCGCCGCGAACAGGCGCAGATCCCGGACGACGTCGGCGCTCTCGCCGACGAGGACGCCGCCGCGGAACTGATGGTGCGCCAGCCGCGTCCACGCCGCCTCCGCGAGGTGGTCCACGTCGGCACCGTCGGCGAGCAGATCGGCGAATCGTCCCGCGATGGCACGCACGGCGGGCGCGCTCCGCGCCGACAGCGGGAGCACACCGTAATGCCGCGCCGTGGCGGGTACACCGGCCTGCTCGGTGCGGAACTCCTGGAGGATGGCGTGGGCGTTGGTGCCGCCGTAGCCGAAACCGTTGACGGCGATCGTCATCCGATCGACGTCCGGCGCGACGGTTTCCGGCTCGGTCTGCACGTGCAATCCCAGCTCGGCGAAGGGAATGTCGGGATTGGGCTGATCGAGCCAGCCCTGCGGCGGAATCGTGCGGTGCCGGATCGCCAGGGCGGATTTGATGACGCTGGCGATCCCGGACGCGGCTTCGGTGTGCCCGAGGGTGGCCTTGAGCGAGCCGACCCCGAGGGAGGCCGGGCGGCCCGCGTCGGCGCCGTAGACCCGGCCGAGCGCGCGCAGTTCGATGGGATCGCCCACCGGCGTGCCCGTGCCGTGCGCCTCGACATAGGTGATCCCCGAGGGCGGTAGCCCGGCGCGCGCGCAGACCGCCCGCGCCAGCGCCTCCTGGGAATCGGCGTTGGGCACCGTGATCGCGGTGGTCCGCCCGTCCTGGTTGGAGCCGGTCGCCTTGACCACGGCGTAGATCCGGTCGCCGTCGCGCACCGCGTCGTCGAGCTTCTTGAGCACGACGATCCCGCCGCCCTCACCGCGGCCGTATCCGTCGCCGGTGGCGTCGAAGGATTTACAGCGGCCGTCCTCGGCGAGGAATCCACCCTTGCACATCATGACGAAGGTCTCCGGCTGGAGCATGACGTTCACACCACCCGCCAACGCGACCTCGCAGTCGCCGTTGTCCAGCGCCTGGCAGGCGAGATGGAACGCGACCAGCGACGACGAACAGGCCGTATCTACCGTCAGTGCCGGTCCGATCAGGTTGAGCGCGTACGCGATTCGGTTCGACAGCATCGTGTACGAGGCACTGGCGGCGGTGTGCATGTCCACGTGCGCGAGCGCGGGGCCGACCACCCCGACCACCGACTGGTCGACCACGAATCCGCCGACGTAGACGCCGACCGACCCACCCGCCGCGCGCCCGGCGAATCCGGCGTCGTCCAACGCCTCCCACGCGACTTCCAGCAGCAGCCGCTGCTGGGGATCGAGGCCCGTCGCCTCTCGCGGCGAGATACCGAAGAAATCGGGGTCGAATTCCCACGGGTCCGAGGTCAGGAACGCACCGCGTTTGGTGTAGCTGCGTCCCGGCGTGCGCCGGTCCGAGTCGTAGTAGCGGCGATAGTCCCAGCGGTCCGCGGGGATCTCGACCACCGCGTCCCGCTTGTCGACCACGAAATCCCAGAAGCTCTCCGGTGAGTCGATTCCACCGCCGAATCGGCAGCCGATACCCACAATGGCAATATCCGACAACTTGGTCCTCCCGAACACGGGCAATCGAAGGACCCACGTCGCGCCCCGCGCACGAAATGGTCCTGTACCTGCCCCGGCGACCGCAGCGGCCGATACACACCGGGACTTGATCGATACTCAGCAAACATCCTGCGCCACTGCTGGATTCGCTCGATCGTACCCACGGCCCCCGGCGGGACGAACACACCGGATCGGAGATTTCGTGGGTTCCACAACCCCGGGAAGGGGGGACTGTGAACCACACCAAGCGCACGACGGCGACCGCTGTTCCGCGCGTATCCTGTCGGCCGAACGCGCAGATCCAACGGGCACAATGTATTCGGGACAGCGGCGCGCCGAATATTCACTCGCGCCGTGAATTTCAGCGTTCGCCGATTCTCCGGACGACATAGACGAAGGGGATCACGGCCGAAGCGACGGTGATCGCCGTGGCGGCGAGGTAGCCGAACTCCCAATCCGGCATGCCGATGGCGTGCACGAACGTGGAGATCAGGGTCGGCGGGAGACAGACCGCGGCCAGGAGGGTGAGGATCTCGACGAGACGGTTGCGTTCGACGTCGAGCCGGGAACGCAGCGAGTGCTGGAGATAGCGCAGCGTGTCGTACTCGGCGGCCGCGTACTTCTCCACGCTGTCGATATCGGCCACGAGCGCGATCGTCCGCCCGTCGAGTTCACCTGCGCGCCAGGCGAGTTCACCCCGCATCCGGTGCGCGGCGCGGGCCAGGTGGCGTTGCGTCTCCCGCACCGGGGCGACGGCGCGCTCGACGGCGTCCAGGGCGGCGGGCACGCCGCGCAGTTCCCCCGTGACACCACCGCGGTCGCGTCGACCGTCCTCGGTGCTCGCCGCGGCGAGGTCCGCGCGCACCGAGGCCAGCGTCGCGTCGACCGAGCACAGGATTTCGCGCGATCCGTCGTTGAGCGCCCACAGCAGCGCGTACATCACACCGTAGGACGATCCGGTCAGCAGCGGGTCGCGGCTCATCTTCGCGATCGCCGCGTCGAAGGGCACGAACGGTTCCGTCGGCTGCCAGGTGACCAGGAATTCCTCGTTCACCGCGAAGACGATGGTGTCGCGCACCGGATCGCCGTCACCGAGCCGATGATTCACCACCACCGGCACATAGAGGAAATCGTCTGCCGCCCAGTCGCGTTCCCTCGCGGCCGGGAAATCGACGCCCAACCGCTCACGCAGAACCACCGCCGTCTCGGCATCGGTCATCGACAGCGGTATCCAATGTTTACCGAGCACTTCGGTGTCGAAGTGGTCGGCGGCGGGCGCGGTGGGGGTACGCACCGCTACCGCCCGCCGCCGCGGCGCGCCGGGCGCACGAACAGTTCTGCCATGGCTGAACTCCAGATTCGGATTCGGTGTACTTCGTGGCGCGGGCCGGTGTGGACCGCGCTCGCGCGCGGGAGAAGGCACAGGCCGCTCGTCCCGCTCGGAGGGTGTCGATCGCGCACGAATCGTGCGCTCCAACATTAGAAACCGCCCCGTGTCCGCGTCAATCGACGAACAGGTTAAGCGGTGTAGACCACGTCGCGGCGGGGACCGGTCGGGTACGTGTCGGAACTAGCGACCGTCGCGCGCCGCCGCGTGCACGGCGACCAGTCTGGCCGCGCGGATCGCGTCCCACAGCGGACGCAACAGCGTCTCCTGCGCGCCGATGGCGCTGGCCGAGGTGGGTGAGGACGCCGGTTCCCGCTGCGCCACCGTGAGAATCGCCGCGACATGATCGGCGGTGTCGAGGATGCGCTTGGCGCGCAACGGAATCGACTCCGGGTAATCGTGACGTGAATAGTCGGCCAATTCCGCTTCGATCAATTCACGCGGATCGGATTCGACCGTGCCGACGGCGGTGGTGTGCAACTGCATCAGCGCGTCGGCGGCGTCGCGGACCGCCTCGCGCATCGTGTACTCGGCCTCGCCGAGGCTCATATCCGATCCCGGCTCGGGGGGAATCGGGGTGGTGTAGATCGTCCACTGCAACGATCCGTCGTCGGCCCACAGCGGAATCAGGCCGGTGCCGTCCTGTCCGGGAACACCGATCAGCAGCCCTTCCTCGGCCTCGACGGCGTCGGCGGCGAAGATGGTGCCGACCGGGAGTCCGCGCACGTCACCCGGTACCGGGAGCACCAGCCGCAGCCGCGCACCGGGTTGGGCCATGGTCTCCCGAATGACCTTGAACAGGGCCATCATCGCACTACCCGCCACATTGCCGCGCGAGGACCACGGCAGGTCGGAACGACCGCCGGTGACCGGATCGCCCGCGGCGATGGTGTGCTTGGGCGCCCACTGCTGTAGGGCTTCCAGCACGTCGTCGGGCGCGCTGTTCCCGGCCAGCCAGGAGCCGGCCCACACCGTCAGCGTGGCACTAGGAGAGCACATAATCATCGAGCATAATATGACTGCCGCGATGAGGTGCGGCTGTCGCACAACCCTGGTGAGCTGCGCATTACGGCTCGGGGTGTTACGGCTCGGGTTCGGTCACGAAGTCGATCAGCCGTTCCACCGCGCCGATCAGCGGCGCTTCCAGGTCGCGGAAGGATCCGACCGCCTCGTAGACCCGGCGCCACCCCTGCTGCGGGGTACCCCACCCCAGCCTGGTGCAGATACCGGTCTTCCAGTCCTCACCGCGCGGCACCCGGGGCCACTCCTCGATGCCGACCGCCGCGGGCCGCACCGCCTGCCAGACATCGATGAACGGGTGCCCGGTCACCAGCACGTGTGGGCCCAGCCCGGTGGTGAGCTGAGTCTCCTTGGACCCGGTGACCAGATGGTCGACGAGCACCCCGACCCGGCAGCCGGGACCCGGCCCGAAGTCGGTGAGACGCTGCGCCAGATTGTCGAGCCCCTCCAGATGTTCGACCACGACCCCCTCCACGCGCAGGTCGTGTCCCCATACCCGCTCGACCAGGGCCGCGTCGTGCACGCCCTCCACCCAGATCCGGCTGGTCCTGGCGACGCGAGCCCGCAAACCCTCCACCCGTGTGGAACCCGACGCGGACCTGGTCGGCTGTTTCGGCGCCGCCGCGCGCGGACGCACCAGCGTGACCGGATTGCCGTCGATCAGGAAGGCCGCCTCGCGCAACGCGAAAAGCCGCACCGCGCCTCGCGCGTCCTCCAGTTTCACGAACTCGCCGTCGTAGCTGCGGTCGAAACCGACTACCGCGCCGCAGAATCCGCTCGCGGCGTCCTCCACCACCAGGTCCCGCTCGGCGGTGACCGTCGGCACCACCCGCTTGTTCGCCCTCGGATGTCCCGAGAAGATATCGCCGTATCCGTCGCGCCCGCTCACCGCCCGAAACTAACACCGCCGCTACCGATCGCGGTGCAATCGGCAGCGGTGTGCCGGTCACAGACTGTTGGCGAGCAACGCGTATTGCGCGGCCACGCGCTGGCGCACATCGGCTTCGCTGTCTCCGGCGACGCCCGCGACGTAGCGCTTGTAGGAAACGAAGCACACGTACCGGTAGTGCGTTTCGCTGTCGCCGCGATGGTTGAGGTGCTGGCAGGTCGCGCCGGGCACATCGTGCGGCGCGTCGACCGGATCGAAGGCATCGCCCGAATTCGCCCGCAGGTAGGCGATGAGCGCGGGCGCGCCGGAGGCGTCGCGCAACCGGTAGACGACGCTGTTGTCGATACCGCCCGCCGCCTCGATGCCGGTCTCCTCCACCATGCGCCCCGCCACCGCCTGGTTGGACGCGCCGTGCACGATCGCCGAGGGCGGGTGCACGCTGAAGGTCTCCGGGTCGAGTTCGCGATCACGGTCCTCGACCACCACGCGGGCCAGCAGATCGTCCGGGTCGACCCGCAGGGTGTCCAGTTTGTCGATCGCGGTGGGTGCGAACGCGTTCGCCGTCGGGATCTCGGCGCGCAATGTGGCACCGACCCAGCCGAGCAGGTTCTGCTCGTCGGCGTTCTGGCGCTGGACGAAGACGAACAGGACGTATTCGCCGATGGCGACGAAGGTGCCCATATTGGGCACGCCAGGACGCCAATGGATCAGCGCGTCGGGGTAATCGGGGTGCCGCACGCGCCGGTTCTGCTCCGGCGCGACCTGGAAATCGGTCTCCTCCAGATCGCGCGCGGCCTGCTGCGCGACGGCGGCGCTGCGGAAGCGCATCAGCGACTGCAACACGACGGTGTCCGGCGTCGGCCCGGTCTGCTCCTGCGCGAACGGCTGGAACGGCCGATCCGCACCGATCGTGCGGTAGGCGACCACCATGTCGTGGCGCTCCAGCACCGGTTTCGCGACATCGGCGAGGAATCCGTACACGGCGCTGTCGACGTCGGAGACGACGTCGGAGTAGACACCCGCGGTCAGCGCCGAATCGATCCGGACGGCGGGAACGACCGCGTCGGCCATCCGGATCCCCTCCAGCAGTGCGCCTCCGCCGTGCGAGTCCTGGTCGTACCGGTGCCGGTCGACGGGATACGGGCCGACCTCGAGCGTGCGCACATCGGGTTCGCCCGCGACGGGTGTGCCGGTGACGCCGCAGCCGGTCAGCAGACTCGCCAGCGCCACCCCGGCGGCGAGCAACGTGATGCGTGATCGTCGAACCATCTCGGCATATCCCTCGTGTCGGTCGGAAACGGGGGCGACACGGCTCGCCTCCCTACACCGTCATCGCGGTACGCGGCGGCGGCGCAACCGCGCGCCCGTCCGCGCACCGCATTCGTGACGCGGGTGTGATCGGTGCCGTCGCGGTTCGCGCGCTCGGGCCCACGATCACCGTGATCGCACTACAGTGAATTTCGTGGCCGCAGTCGTGTGGCTCGTCGCGGGAGTACTGCTCGCGGCGGCCGAGATGCTCACCGGGGACCTCACATTGTTGATGTTGGGCGCCGCGGCACTCGGCACGGCCGGTGTCAGCGCCGCCGCCGACACCTCACTGGTCGTCGACGCGATCGTCTTCGGGGTGATCTCCGCGATCCTGTTCCTCGGGGTGCGTCCGATGCTGCGCAGGCGTTTCGGCACGCCGCCGCCCATTCCGACCAATGTCGATGCGCTGACGGGTAAGTCGGCACTGGTTCTCCAGGAGGTCTCCGCCCATTCCGGTCGCGTCAAACTGGGCGGCGAGGAGTGGACCGCCCGGCCGATGAACGCGGACGAGAGCTACGAGCCGGGCACGACCGTGTACGTGATGAAAATCGACGGCGCGACCGCCGTCGTCTGGAAGGGACCGTAATGGCTGTACTGATCGTGGCCGCCGTTCTCGTCCTGCTGGTCGTGGTGGTGGTCTTCAAATCGATCGCCCTGGTGCCGCAGGCCGAGGCGGCGGTGATCGAACGACTCGGGAGATATTCGCGCACCGCATCCGGGCAGCTGACGTTCCTGGTGCCGTTCGCCGACCGCATCCGCGCCAAGGTCGACCTGCGCGAACGCGTCGTCTCCTTTCCACCGCAACCGGTGATCACCCAGGACAACCTGACCCTGCAAATCGATTCGGTGGTGTATTTCCAGGTCACCAGCCCGCAGTCGGCCGTCTACGAGATCAGCAACTACATCGCCGCGGTCGAACAGCTCACCGTGACCACGCTGCGCAACGTGGTGGGCGGGATGACGCTGGAGGAGACGCTGACCTCCCGGGATCAGATCAACAGCCAGCTGCGCGGCGTGCTCGACGAGGCGACCGGCCGCTGGGGTCTTCGGGTGGCGCGCGTGGAACTCAAGGCGATCGATCCGCCGCCGTCGATCCAGGAATCGATGGAGAAGCAGATGAAGGCGGACCGCGAGAAGCGAGCCATGATCCTGACCGCGGAAGGTCAGCGCGAATCGCAGATCAAGACCGCCGAGGGCGCCAAACAGGCGCAGATCCTGTCCGCCGAGGGTTCCAAGCAGTCGTCGATCCTGTCCGCGGAAGGCGAGCGGCAGAGCCGCATCCTGCGCGCCCAGGGCGAGCGCGCGGCCTCGTACCTCCAGGCCCAGGGCCAGGCGAAGGCCATCGAAAAGGTTTTCGCGGCAATCAAATCCGGTAAGCCGACCCCCGAACTGCTCGCCTATCAGTACATGCAGACGCTGCCGCTGGTCGCGCGCGGCGACGCGAACAAGGTGTGGTTGGTGCCGAGCGATTTCGGCAAGGCGCTCGAGGGATTCGCCAAGAGTTTCGCCACGCAGGGCCAGGACGGCGTGTTCCGGTACGAACCGCCCACCGAGGAACCGGCCGAGGTCAGGGTCGAAGACGATTCCGATGTCGCCGACTGGTTCGACACCGCGCCCGACCCGACCATCGAACGCGCGGTGCGCGCCGCCGAGGCGACCGCGCGCACATCGGTCGAAGGTCTCGGCGTCACGCCGGGGCACCCGCCGGTGCCCTCACCACATCAGCAGGTGATTCCGACGCCGGACCAACCACAGCAGTCACCCGCGTTGCAGAAGCCACCCGCGCCGCAGGAACCACAGCAGACCCGGGAACCACAGCAACCTCCCGCCGACCCGCCGACCGCCGACCCCTACGGTCGGCCGTGGCAACCACCGGAGAGCTACCGCCAGTAGTGTGCGGCGACCGAACGAACAGTCGACGCGCACGCACGGGAGGCCCCGGATGACACGTGCGCACCGCGCGGCCGCGCTCGCCACAGCCGCGCTCGTCGCCTTCGCCGTCCCCGGTGCGGCCGGGGCGATCGTCGGCGGCGGCGAGGTCGACGCGGCGAGCTATCCGTGGCTGGCCGCCATCGGCAGTCCGCTGTTCTTCACCCGCCCGTCGGGACAGTTCTGCGGCGGTGCGCTCATCGCGCCCGACAAGGTCCTCACCTCGGCGCATTGCGTGCAGATCGCACAACCCGTCCCCCGCGCGCTGTCGGTGACGTTCGGCCGCGACGATCTGCGTTCGTCGGACGGCGAGACGGTGGGCGTCACCGATATCCGCCTGCATCCCGGATTCCGCGAGAGCTCCTTCGGCGGCACCGCCGTGTACCACGACGATCTGGCGATACTCACCCTCGCCGCGCCACGGCCCGGCCCCTTCGCCGAGATCGCCGCCGCCGACGCGACGACGGGATCGATACTCGGCTGGGGCGCCACCTCGGAAACCGACACCTCCGGCACCCGATTGCGCGCGGCGAGCGTCCCGATGGTCCCCGACGCCGAATGCGCGGCGGCCTACGGTCCCGCCTTCGACCCGCGGGATATGCTCTGCGCGGGCTCGACCACGGCGGACACCGGCGAATACGACAGCGGCGGACCACTTCTCGTCGACGGATACCTCGCCGGAATCACCTCGTGGGGTAACGGTGTCGCGCGCCCCGGGTTCCCGGGCGTCTACTCCCGACTTCCCGCCACGGACTTCTAGGGATTGGCGCCGAATATCTCGGCGGCCACGGGGGCCAATTGATCGGCAACCGCGCAGGAGCCAGCGAACACGCGGATGACCACCTGGCCGCGTGTGGCGGCGGTGCTCGCGGTGCCGGTGGTCGTGCCGGAGGTCGTCGTGGACGGTTTGGGTGTCGCGGACGAGGCGAGGGGCGGACCCGCCGTCATGCTGACGAAGCAGGAGCCGGTCCCCAGGGATTCCTCGCGCAGGGCGGCGTGCCCGGCGACGTCGACCGCCCGCTGCCCCTCGGCGGGCTCCAGGGCCTCGGCGGCGGGACGGAGCAGGAAATCGACGGTGACCGTGGAGCCGTAGCGACCCGCGGCGGATCCGTCGACGCGGAAACTACAGGTGTAGGGGCGGGTTTGGACGTCGAAGCGGGAGATCGTGTAGCCGGTGGGGACGGCGGGCATGAGTTCGCACGGGCTGCGATCGGCCAGTGTCGCCGTCACCGTGGCGTCCTCGCGGCGGGGGGCTCTGTTCTCCCGTAGCGCCGAGACCAGCGCGGTGGCGGCGTCGGTGGCGGCCTGACAGTTGAGCTCGGAATCGTCGAACCCGGAGCCCTCGACCCGCGCCCAGGGCGTCGCGGTGGAGGCCCCGTCGTGCGAGGTCGTCGGCGAGCCTGGCAGCCGCAGCGGCACTTTGAACACGCAGTCGACGTCCTCGGCGGCGGTCCGGGCGACGATCACCGTCTCGCCCGCGATCGGACGTGTCTCGGTCTCGTCGGGGGCGGGGGCGTCACCGGCCAGCGCGATCGTGGCCAGGCCGGAGGCCCGGGTGCGCCCGGTCGTGGTCAACCCGACCGCGCAATCGTCCAAACCCCGCGCCGGTCCGGCCGTGGCCGCCAGGGTGTAGGCCGCGAACTCCTCGCCGTCGAAGAAGCCGCACGGATCGAGCCTGCGCACCTGATCGGCGATCTGCAATTTGTGTTGGTCGACGGCGGGCACCCGGACCCCGAATGTCGCCACCGCGGCCGACGGCGCCGCGGGCTCCCGTGCCTGCTGATCGGTCGAACATCCGGCGAGGGTCGCCGAGGCCAGGGACACCGCCAACAGCACACGATGTCTCGCACGCATGCACTTCCCCCTCGCAGACAGGACTGGGGCGGAGGGTACCAAACCGCGCGCGTCACCGGGACCTCGACCGGCTACCCGCGAGCCCGCGCCGGTGGATCAGCTCTCGCCGAACCCGGGCCACGGCACCGTGGCCTGGAGGACGGCCTCGCTGAGGGCCTGTGTCCGCAAGGAGGTGATCTCCAGGTATCCGGGGTCGGCGACCATGCTCGAGAACGCGTCCCGGCTCGGATACCACACGACGAGAACGGCATCCCAGGCCTGGCCGGTCTCCGCGACCAACGCGGTCGACCCCTGACCGCCGTAGAGGACCCGTCCGCCGTACTTCCCCAGGAATTCCGCCGCACGGCGGGAGTACTCCTGGTACGCCGCCGCACCGTCCGGCGCGAACCGCAGCAGATTGAGCATCACCACCGGCCCGCCGGGATCCTCGGAGATCAACCGGGCCAGATCGGCGCCTCGTGGGTCGACAGCCATTTCCGCTCCTCGTGTTCGTGCGTCCGTGGACGCTCGACTACCTCACGCCGGACGTCCGCCGGTTCCCGACGGCCGCGCGGGCCTGGTCGACGCACAGCAGCCGATCGCGCACGACTGCCCGTCGGCGGTATCGCCGTATCCGGGGACCGCGCCCATCCGGCGCACCTGCCCGCCGGACACCTGCTCGCCGATCAGTTCGACGACCATGCGGGCGAAACGCGGATCGGTGCCCGGCGTGGCCGCCCTGGCGAAGGCCATCCCCAATTCGTCGGCGCGTGTCTTCGCCTCGTTGTCCAGATCCCAGATCACCTCGAGGTGGTCGGAGACGAAACCGACCGGGCACACCACGACGGCGTCGACACCCTCACCGGACAGATTCTCGAGGTGGTCGACGATGTCGGGATCGAGCCACGGCACCTGCGGCGGACCGGAACGCGACTGCCACACCAGATCGAAGTCGGCGAATCCGGTTGCCGCCGCGCACAATCGGGCGGCCTCGGCCACCTGACGACTGTAGAGCCTGCCTCCGTCGGCGGGCGGGCCCGCGGCGATATCGGCCGACACCGGAATCGAATGCGCGGTGAAGACCAGGCGCGCGCGATCACGCCGCTCGGCCGGGATCTCCAGCACCGCCGCGCGAATGGCGTCTGCGAAGGCGTCGACGAACAACGGATGGTCGAAATATTGGCGCAATTTCACTAGATGCGGCGCATCGGCGCCGAAAGCCGCACGCGCCCTGGCGATATCCTCGTCGTATTGCCGGCAGCCCGAATAGCCGCCCCACGCGGAGGTCGGGAAGACCAGCGCCGAGGTGACACCGTCGGCGGCCATCCGCGCGACGGTGTCCTCCACCATGGGATGCCAGTTCCGATTGCCGAAATACACCGGCAATCGCGGACCCGAGCCGTCCAGTTCGGTGTCGATCGCGGCGATGATGTCGCGATTGAGCCGGTTGATCGGCGACACCCCGCCGAAATGCAGGTAGTGCCGCGCGACCTCTTCGAGTCGTTCGCGCGGCACTCCACGCCCCCCGGTGACGTTCTCCAGGAACGGCATCACGTCCTCGGGGCGTTCGGGGCCGCCGAAGGAGAGGACGAGCAGGGCCTGGTAATCCATCAGGCGGTCGGCATATCCTCCGGCAGCCACGTGTTGTGGCTGGCGCCGCCGTCGACGTAGATGATCGAGCCGGTGGTTCCCGGCAGCCAGTCCGACAGCAGCGCGCAGATGGATTTGGCGACGACGGTCGGGTCGTCGACATCCCAGCCGATCGGCGAAGCGCCGTCCCAGTAGGTGTTGAGCTGGTTCATCTTCGCCGCGTCGTCGGTGGCGGTGCCCGCGATGGCCTTGGCGGCCAGCGTCTTGATCGGGCCGGCGGCGACCAGGTTGGAGCGAATCCGCTTGGCCGCGCCCACCTCTCGCGCGACGTAGCGGTTCACCGACTCGAGCGCGGCCTTGGCCACACCCATCCAGTTGTAGTACGGCATCGACGTGCGCGGATCGAAGTCCATGCCGACGATGGAGCCGCCCTCGTTCATCACGGGCAGCACGGCGCGGGCCAGCGAGGCGTAACTCCACGCCGAGATCTCGAACGCCTTGGCCGCGTCGGGGCCCGGTCCCTCGAGGAACGGTTTCGCGTCGGGGCCCATCAGGGTGCGCGGGGCGAACGCGATGGAATGCAGCACGCCGTCGATGCCCTCGGGCGCGACGGCGCGGATCCGCTCGGCGAGGGTGCTCAGGTGCTCCTCGTTGGTGGCGTCGAGTTCGATGGCGGGCGGCACCTCCTTGGGCAGCCGCTGCGCGATCCGGTCGATCAGCCGGAGCCGGTCGAAACCGGTGATGATGACGCGCGCGCCCTGTTCCTGCGCCACCGCGGCGGCGTGGAACGCGATCGAGGCATCGGTGATGATGCCGGTGATCAGGATGGTCTTGCCCTCGAGCAGTCCGCCCATGAGTGTGTGGTTCTCCTGTGTCAGGTTTGTCGGGTCGGGGAAGGACAGGGGCCTCAGTGGCCCATGCCGAGACCGCCGTCGACCGGGATGACCGCGCCGCTGATGTAGGCGGCGTCATCGGAGGCCAGGAAGCTGACCGCGGACGCGACTTCCTCGGGCTGGCCCATGCGCTGGGCCGGGATGCCGTATTTGAGGACTACCTCGCGCATTTCGTCGGTGACGTCGTTGCGCGTCATATCGGTATCGATGAAGCCGGGGGCGACGACGTTGGCGGTGATGTTGCGCGAGCCGATCTCCATGGTGATCGAACGCGCCATACCGACCAGGCCCGCCTTGGAGGCCGCGTAGTTGACCTGACCCGGTCCGCCCTTGAGGCCGACCACGGAGCCGAGGAAGATGATCCGGCCGAATTTCGCGCGCAGCATCGCCCGGTTGGCGCGCTTGGCACAGCGGAAGGCGCCGGTGAGGTTCGCGTCGATGACGCGCTCGAACTGTTCCTCGCTCATCCGCATGAGCAGCGTGTTGTCGGTGATGCCCGCGTTGGCGACGAGCACCTCGACCGCGCCCTGCTTCTGCTCGATCTCGGTGAACGCCTGATCGATCGATTCGGTGTCGGTCACATCGCATTTCACGCCGAGCATGCCTTCCGGCGCTCCGGAACCGCGATGTGTGACGGCGACCTTGTGACCATCGGCCAGCAGACGCTGGGCGACCGCGAGTCCGATACCGCGATTTCCGCCGGTCACCAGGACCGACCGGGATGTGATGTTGGACATGAGCACAACCTATCTGTTCGGGTTCGCATGGCGACGCCCGGGCACCACACCCTGTGAGATGCCACTACGCGGCGGAGCCGGGGCAGTCGTCGGGCTAGGGCAGGCGTTGACGATAGAGCAATCCGGTGACGACACCGGCCGCGACGAGGAGCATGCCGAGCAGCAGCCACGGTCTGGAGGCGTCGCCCCTGGTCGTCTCGTAGCCGATCTGCTCTTCCAAGGTGTCGTAGACCGCGGTCAGTTCCTCGAGACTGGACGCGGTGTAGAACTCGCCGCCGGACAGTTTCGCGATCTCCTGGAGTGAATCGTTGTCGACGGGCACCTTCACCCGCTGCGCGCCCTGACCGTCCTGGTCGGGAATCTCGACCGAACCCCATTCGGTGCCGAAGGAGATCGTCGAGACCGGGATGCCCTTCTGCTTGGCCAAGCGCGCCGCGGTGAAACCGTGTCTCGGATTCTCGGTGTCCTTGTCGTCGGGCACGGTCTGCTTACCGTCCGACATCAGCACCACCCGGGCGGGCGGCGGTGTCTCCGCGCCGCCGAGCACGCTGGCCAGGGTATCGATCGAATTGAGCGCGGTCAGAATGCCTTCACCGGTGGCGGTGCGTTCGGCGAGTTTGATGTTGTCGATCGCGGCCTTGACGGCCTCACGGTTGGTCGTCGGCGACACCATCACCGACGCCGTGCCCGCGAAGGTGACGAATCCGAGGTTGATGCCGGGGGTCAGGCCGTCGACGAATTCCTTACCGGCTTCCTGGGCGACCTGCAACCTGCTCGGCGGCACGTCGGTGGCCTCCATGGACAGCGAGACGTCCATGACGAGCACCACGGTCGCGCGGTTGCGCGGCACCTTCTGCACCGCGGTCGGGCCCGCCGCCGCGATGGTCAGGAACACCAGACCGACCAGCATCAGCGCCACCGGCACATGCCGCATCGGGCTCGGCCGCGACGGGGCGACCTTCTCCAGCATCTCCATATTGCTGAACCGCAGCATGTGCTTGTGCCTGCTGCGCTGTACCAGCACGTAACCGAGCGCGATGAGTCCGACGACGATGAGGAAGGCGAGCCAGATCAGCGCGGTGAAATGCGAAATACTCACTGGCGCGGGGCCTGTCCGCTCGGGGCGCCGAAACTGTGACGCCGGGTGGAGACGAACCGGACCACGTCGGTGATCCAGTCCCGATCGGTCTGCAGGGTCATCACCGGGGCGCCGCAGCTGCGCAGCGCCTGCTCGACCTGCTGCCGATGACGTTGCGCGGCGGCGGCGAAATCCGCGCGCAGCGTCGGCGTCACGCTGAATTCGCGGGTCCGCCCGGTCTCCGGGTCGTGCAGCACCACATCACCCATATCGGGCAGTGTCAGATCGCGGGGGTCGAGCACCTCCACGGCGAGCAGGTCGTGGCGTGCCGAGATCGCGCGCAGCGAACGCTGCCAATCGATATCGCCGAGGAAATCGCTGATGATCACCGCGAGACCGCGTTTGCGCTGCGGGCGGCGCAGCGATTCGATCCCGGTGCGCAGATCGCCGCGCACCCCGTCGCGGGCGTGCGGGGTGGTCGCGATACTGCGCAGCAGCGATTGCGCGTGCACCCGGCCGCTGCGGGCCGGAATACGGACGAGTTGTTCGCCGGTGGCGACCACGGCGCCGATCCGGTTGCCGCCGCCGCTGGTCAGATGGGTGATCGCGGCCGCAGCCGCGATGGCGAGATCACGTTTCTGGCAGTTGGCCGTGCCGAAATCGAGGCTGGCCGACAGGTCGACGACCATCCACGTCTCGAGTTCCCGGTCGGCGATCATCTGCCGCACGTGCGGGTGGGTGGTGCGGGCGGTGACCGACCAGTCCATCTGCCGCACATCGTCGCCGGGTTGGTAGGCGCGCGCCTCACCCGGTTCCGAACCGGGGCCGGGGATCAGGCCGAGGTGGTCGCCGTGCAGGACGCCGTCGAGACGGCGACGCACGGTCAGTTCCAGCGTCTTCAGCGCCGCGGTGAGCCGGGGATCGGTCAGTTCACCCGAACGGAACGAGGGCGGTACGTGTGCGGACATCGGCGCTCGGGCAGCGGGATCCGGTGCGGCCGTCACTTGGGCTGGTTGTTGCCGGCGGCCGGTGCCATCTGGCCGACGTGCGGCTGGGGTGTCGCCTGCGG